>JAUIKJ010000079.1 GCA_030430835.1 Candidatus Hydrogenedentota bacterium | reverse complement strand
GTGATCACCGTGATGTAGGCGGAGACCGGGATCTTCATGTCCAGGTTCGCCTCGGTGTTCAGGTGGGGATTAAGCCAGAAGAAGACCGGCAGCGCGAGGACCATTACGGCTGCCAGACCGCCCAGAATCCAGGATGGTTTGACCCCATGGACCAGGAATGCAACGCCGAAGAAGACATGGCCAAGGAAAAACGCGATGAGCCCATACAGAAAGGTTTCACCGCGAATGAGGAAGAAATCGCCCCACCACGAGAAGAAAAGGGCGATGACAATGGTCCGGCCATAGGCGTACTGCAGGCCGCCTCCGGCGATCGCCGTGGCGATAAACGCGGTGGACGCGGTCATCTTGGCAAATGCCGCCAAGGTCCCTTGGCCGGCCGCGCCCGCGATCAACAGCACCAAGACGGCCGCTGCCGTCGTGCCCAAGCCGATCCAGACGCCACGGCCGGTCCCTCCCGTGGGCGCTGTCATCGATTATCCGTAGTTCTTCAGCACGCCGTAGATCGACGCGAACCAGATAACGAAGCCAAAGCTGATGTCGTTGGTCGGGTTGGTCGACGCCTTGGCGACAGTGACATTCTTAATGTGACGCATGGTCCGGGGTCTCCAGCAGGCGAAACGGCCTACAGTTTTCGGCTGATCAGGGCGCCGATTACCACCGCGATACGGAAGAAGAGCACCTCGCGAAAGGCCATCTCTTCTTCGGTCACCGCCGGGGCGATGCTGATACGGCGAACGTGGCGCATGATGCTCCTTCGTGATTCACGAACACCACAGGTTGTAGTACGAATCTGGGCGGAAAGTCAATTGCACGCCGGATTTCGCGCTAGTCCTCCAGCGGACAGTAACCGTCTTCCGTCGCCGCGTCGGGACAATAGTAGAAGGCCGGGCTGTTGTAGAACTGAATTGCGCGAAGCAGTTCGCTCAAACTGATGACCCAGTTCGCGGGATTGTAATCGCTGGAGTGGGCCGCGCAGTCCTGTGGCCCCACGCCAGGCCGATAGCCGTCTTCGCTCGCCACCGCGCCCGCACAGTGGAACGCGCCGGTGTTGTAGAACTGGATGATGCGCAAGAGCTCGGTCAAGTTGATCGTATTGTCTTCGGGCGCATAATCGAGCGCGTGCGGCTGTCCGTCACCTTCCGCGATCGCAAGGGTCGACTCCGGCGAAAACTGCACGACGTCGTCGGTCCGGTACAATGCTTGCCCGCGAACCGTCTGTGTACCCGCCGCATCGATTGGCGTGCCGACCAGGAAGCGAAGCCTTGTCGGGAAAACCGGGACGTCGACCCAAGCGAACTCGATCTCGCTCCCGCTGCCCAATTCGGGCTCTCCATCCGGCGCCGGCACACTCACAAGGCCTTCGTAAGTCCAGCCTGCCGGTAGGGTCACCGTGAGCGCGAGCGCCGTGATTCCACCCCCTCCCTGGTTGTCGATGGTCGCACCGAGTTCAATCGCGTTGCCCGGGAGATAGCCGGAGGTCACCGATTCCCATGCCACAACGAGTTCCGGTTGTTCGCCTTCGCCTTCGCCTTCGCCTTCGCCTTCGCCTTCGCCTTCACCTTCACCTTCACCTTCACCTTCACCTTCACCTTCACCTTCACCTTCACCTTCGCCTTCACCTTCACCTTCACCTTCACCTTCGCCTTCGCCTTCGCCTTCACCTTCACCTTCGCCTTCGCCTTCACCTTCACCTTCGCCTTCACCTTCACCTTCACCTTCGCCTTCACCTTCGCCTTCGCCTTCCGCGGTTACCAGCGTATACTCCCAGGCACCAATGTCGTAGTCCGATCCATCACCGGTATCGGCACCAAGTGCATCGCCATCGAAGCCGCGCAGCGTTCCCGAAATGTCATCGGCAACGTCGAAGAAGGTCGGGCTATTGGTGTCTTGCCCGGTGTCGATGCAGGACGATTCCGCCGTCAGGCGGTAGTCGCCTGCCGCAGGATTCCGATAACCAGGATCGGCGGAAATAATCCCTGTGCCGGCGACCGGTGTGCGCATGTTGCAGTAGGCCGCAAGCACGCGGCTTTGTCCCGTGTTGCCGACTTCCTCGGGGTAATTGCCATAGATGATTGTATTCACGGCGATCGGCTGCGATTCGGTGCGGTTGAAGATCGCCGCACCACGAAAGGTGGCGGTGTTGTCGCTGAAGGTACACCCGACAAAGATCGGCGCGCCGACATCGTTCGCCACGGCGCCACCGTGGATGGCGGCGCTGTTGCGATGGAAAATCGTATTCAGGAAGATGGGGGTCGACAGGTTCGTGTTGAACACCGCGCCGCCGTACTCCGTGGCCTCGTTGTCCGTGAACACGCAGTGTGCGAATACCGGTGATGTATCCAGGCAATAGAGCCCGCCACCCGACACCGCGCGTCCGCCGCGAATGGTGAAGCCGTCTACGCGCGCGTTGTTCGCACCGCGGATCACCGGCCCCGCGGGCGCGCCGGCGTTTGCCGTTGCGCCGTCGATGACACAGACCCGGGTCGTCCAGTCGCGTTCACCGCGCGTCGCTTCCGTTCCCGCGAATCCACCATAGAGCGACACGCCGTAGCGCAGCAACAACGAACCGCCGTTGGCGCGGTTCTCGGCGTAGGTGCCCGCGGCAACCCAGACTTCACCTCCGCTCGCGGCGGCGTCGATGCCTTCCTGCAGGGTGGTGAAGGCCGTGCTCCAGCTCAGGCCGTCGGCCGGATTCTCGCGCTGATTCTGGTTGACGTACCAGATGCCTCCCGAGGTGGTCGTACCCTCGCCCTCGCCTTCCCCTTCCGCCACCGGCAGGGAATAGCCGATCTCGAGCATCGGCCGGTTCGCCGGGATACTGTTCTCCCGCGAATCCAGGCGCTTCGCCGTGGCGCCCTGCGCCTCGTTGCCGACCAGGCACCAGCCAAAGTTGTCGGCGCTGCCATCGAGCCAGGCCTGTACGTCCGCCACCATCTCCGGCGTGGACCACTGATAGAACGCGATATCGTTCACCACGGTCGTGGCGCGGATCTGCGTGTCGTAGTCGCCGCCGCCCGTGCTCCAGGTGTCCGCGGGATAAAAGGTGTGGAGCCAGGTGGCGTCGCCGCTGGCGGCCACGGTGCCCGCACCCCCGGGCGCGCCAGCATCCGATGTGCCTTCGCCCCAGTCCCGAAGGGCACGGTGCAGGCCGATGGGGTGGGCACCACCAAAGGAATTGGATCGGGAACAGTGCAGCGTTAGACGCACCCCGCTGACCTCGGCGCCGGCGGGCAGGCTGCCCGCAACGTCGAAGGCGATTAGTGCACGACGCAGCCCGAAGCTCCCGGTCGCGCCGGCAAAGAGGTACTCGCCGGCACCGTTCGAAACGTCGCCTTCGTTGTCCTGATAGAGGGTGTTGTCCTTCGCGGGCGCCAGCGTGACCACGAATTCGCCGAGGGGCTCCGACTCACCCTCTTCGTCGCCCTCGCCCTCCACGGCGCCCTCTTCCTCTCCTTCGAAATCGTAGTCGCGCACGATCTTCAGGATGCGGCCGCCGTAATCCACCACATAGAGTTCGCCGCGCCCGTCTTCGCCGAAGGAAACCACATTGCCGAGTGCCGCGCCTCCGGCAGGCTGCAGGTCGCTGGTGCGTTCCACGATCTCACTGAGGTTGGATCCGTCGTAGCGCAGGGACCACACGCGACCCTGCACGAAGTCGCCGAAGAAATAGGTGCCGCGCAGCGCCGGGATGTCCTGACCGCGGTAGACGTAGCCGCCGATGACGGCGTTACTCCCCTCCACGTGCGGATACTCGAAGATGGGAAAATGTGTTGTTTCGCGGATGCCGTCGCATTCTTCATCGGTCAGTGGTGCGGGACAATCGAAGTCGGTGGAACCTTCGAGCAGTTTCCATCCGAGGTTGGCACCGCCGCTCGATCCCCGCTCGAGGAAGGTGATCTCTTCTACCGCATCCTGGCCCGGGTCGCCGATATACAGATCACCGAGCGCACGGTCGAAACTAAAGCGGAACGGATTGCGCAGGCCGTAGGCCCAGATGTAGATACTGTCGCCGCCATTCGCAATGAAGGGGTTGTCCACCGGCGCGCTCGCCGGCACGGTGCTGACATCGAGACGCAGCAGTTTTCCGTGCAGCAGGTTCAGGTTTTGCGCGTTGTTGCTCGGGTCTTCCTGCGGCCCGCCATCGCCCATGGCGACATAGAGGTAGCCATCGGGACCAAAGGCCAGCATCGCGCCGTTGTGCACGGGACTCGGCTGCGCGATGGGCCCCAACATGGTTACGCCGCTACTCCCGTCGGCGATATCGGGATCACTGGATACGGTGTAGCGTTCGATCACCGTGGCGCCGTTGAGGTCGGTGTAATTCACGTAGAACCAACCGTTCGTCGCATAGCCGGGATGGAAGGCCATCCCGGTCAGGCCGCGCATCTGGTGATCGACCCCCAACTTCGCGGATAGGTCGAGGAAGGGCGTGGCGCCGATGGCATCGTCTGCGATAATGCGAATCAGGCCGCTCTGCTGCTCAACGACGAAGAGACGGTCCGCGTCGCCCGCGGGCGCCGTCACGAAGACCGGCTGATCAAAGCCTTCTCCAACCACTTCGGTGGTCACGGGCACGAAATCGAGTTCGCCTTCGGGCTCGTAGTTCTCCCCTTCGAAGGCACCTTCATAGCTGCCTTCACCTTCTCCTTCTCCAGGATCGCCGCAGTTCTCGGTGCAGCGCACGCGCTTCACACGGCCCGCATACACATCGACGAAGTAGAGTGCCCCATCGGGGCCGGTCTGGATGTCAACGACATAGCCTGCCTCAGGGCGCGGCATGAAGTCTTCGGTGGTGGCGGGATCCGGTACGCCCGAGGCATCGGGATACATCACGCGGATCCAGTTGCGGGGACCGTCACCGAAGAACAGTGCGCCCTCGTACTGCGGCGGAAAGACGCCCGCACGATAGATCGCGATCCCCGAGATGGACGAACTGCCGGTGTGCCCATAGGCGTAGACCGGCGCGGTGACACCGCCACTGCTGTACAGCGATTCGCATAGCGGGATATTCGCGCTGTCGTAGCGGCTCTGGCGATTGTTGCCCTCGTAGCAGGGCCAGCCGAAATTGGGAATATTGGCCGAAAAGGGCCAGGGCACATAGTCGATCTCTTCCCAGGTGGTCCAGCCGACATCGCCGATCCAGACGTCGCCCGTGTCCGGGTCAATCGTGAAGCGGTAGGGATTGCGCAGGCCATAGGCCGCAATCCGATCGTCGGCGGTGTCACCGCCCACGAGCGGGTTGTCCGGCAAGGCCGCGCCAGTATCCGGATCGATACGCAGAAGCGTGCCACTCAAGCCCAGTGGATCGCCCGTGGTACGAATGTCCTGGCTGCGCAGTGCGCCGCCCTCGTTGTTCGGATCGTTGCAATTGACGTTGCCGCTCCCGCCGTCGGGATTGGTGGGCTCGTACTGACCCCAGTCGACATTCGTATAGCTCGCGCCGTCACCGGAGGTAACATAGAGTGCGCCATCGGGACCAAATTGCAGATCACCTATGGAGTGGCTTGGAAAGGCCTGGCACCAGCTTTCGATCAAGGTAACCGCATTGCCCACCTGCAGGTTTGTCGTGGGATTCAATTCGATCCGGTCGAGGCGGCCACCGGGTTTGCCACGTAGCGAATAGAGCACATAGAGATAGGGACGCGTGGGAAACTGCGGATCGATCGCCAGGCCGAGAAACCCGTGGTCGTGAAAGTTCCACACGGAGGAACTAAAGTCCGCCGCTACCGTCGCGCTGTTGTCCTCCGGTCCGTCGAAGACTTTCACGATGCCGGCTTTCTCCGCGACGAAGATGCGGCCGTCCGGGGCGAAACGGACGGCGGTCGGCGAGGACAGGCCGGTGAACACATCCTCCGACACGAAGCCGGCGGGCAACGCGTATGCGCCAAGTGCACCGCCAGCAAGAGCGCACAGAATCAACAGATAGGCGGTGCTGCGCGCCGTTCGCGTGGTGTCCTGCCTCCGCATCATGCTCGTTCCCTTTCCCATGTGCATACCGCGACGACCGCCGCCCGCCTCGGGCGGACACGGTGCACGGATTCGTCCCCACATACCGCCGGGCGATCCGGAACGGACCGGCCCCGCAAAGCGTCCTACGGTCCCGCGAATCCGGCAAACCCGGATTTCAGGAAAGAATTTGGGGAAAGTATACCATTTTTCCGGCGAAATCCGGGGCCGCCCAGCCACAACCTATCTCGGAAGTAACCGATTGCTTACCTGTGCGGCAGCGTCCGCGTCGGGGGGTTTGCAATGCCGCACCCTTTTTGGACAGAGTGCCGCATTCACGTTTTGAAACCGTTTGGGAGGAACGAAGCATGAGGCCGATGAAGACGTTTTGGGTGGTCGCCCTCGGGGCGGCCGTGGCCATTCTGGCCGCGCCGGTATCCGCGGAGCTGGCCCTGTCCACCATGTTCAGCGATCACATGGTGCTGCAACAACAGCAGGCGGTGCCGGTCTGGGGCACAGCGGATCCGGGCGCGTCCATCAGCGTGTCGATCAACGGCAAGACCGCGCGAACCAAGGCGGACGATGCCGGCGCCTGGTCGGTGGAATTGGAAGCCATGAAGGCCGGCGGTCCCTTCAGTCTGGACGTCGTCGGTGAGGAAGACCGCATCACGCTTGTCGACGTGCTGGTGGGCGAGGTCTGGGTCTGTTCCGGCCAGTCCAACATGCAGTGGACCGTCGCCAACTCGAACAATCCCGACGAAGAGATCGCCAATGCGGACCATCCGCAGTTGCGGCTGTACACGGTGCCGCGCAAGACGGCGGACACGCCGCAGTCTTCCTGTGAAGGCCGCTGGTCCGTCTGCTCCCCCGAAACCATCCCGAGTTTCTCTGCGGTCGCCTATTACTTTGGCCGCGAGGTGCAGGCGAATCAGAACGTACCCGTCGGCCTGATCCACACCTCGTGGGGCGGCACACCCGCGGAATCCTGGACGCGCCTGGAGACCCTGCAGGCGGACGACGAGTTCGCGCCGCTGCTGGAACGCTGGGACGGCATCGTCGAGAATTACCCGACGGCCTTGGAGAAGCACAAGGAAGCCGTGGCGAAATGGGAAAAGCTCGCGGCCGATGCGAAAGCCGCCGGCAAGGATGCGCCCAAGAAACCCCGCGCGCCCACCGGTCCCGATTCGCCGCACCGTCCCGCCAGCCTGAGCAACGGCATGATCGCGCCCGTGGTGCCCTACGGCATCCAGGGCGCGATCTGGTATCAAGGCGAATCGAACGCAGGCCGCGCCTACCAGTACCGCAATCTCTTCTCCACCATGATCGAGGATTGGCGTGATTTCTGGGACAATGACGACGATTTCCCCTTCCTCTTCGTGCAGCTCGCCAACTTCCGCGCGCGGGAAGATCAGCCGGTGGAAAGCGAATGGGCGGAATTGCGCGAGGCGCAGAACATGGCGCTCGACCTGCCGAACACCGGCATGGCCGTGGCCATCGATATCGGCGAGGCGGACGACATCCACCCGCGCAACAAGCAGGACGTGGGCAAGCGCCTCGCCATGGCTGCGGAAGCCGTGGCCTACAAGGAAGCGGGCGCGGACCGCACGGGGCCGCTCTACGCCGGCATGAAGACCAAGGGCGACACGATCGAGGTGAAGTTCGACTATGTGGACGACGGCCTGCAGGCCGAAGGCGACACCATCAAGGGCTTCGCCATCGCGGGCGAAGACAAGCAATTCGTCTGGGCCGACGCGCAAATCAAGGGCAAGAACACCGTGGTGGTGTCCTCATCCGAAGTGACCGAACCGGTCGCCGTGCGCTACGGCTGGGCGAACAATCCCGAGGTGAACCTCTACAACAGCGAAGGCCTCCCCGTCTCCCCCTTCCGCACCGACGATTGGCCAGGCCTTACGGTCGACAACAAGTAGCTACCAACGCACTACGAAAATTGGGCCCGATGCCGTGTACGGCATCGGGCCCAATTTGTTTCTCTTCGTGTTGCGCCGCGGCGCGACTACCAGCGAAACATCGGCAGTGGCGACCACGGCTTGCGCAACAGATTCGCCAGGGTGAACTGCACGAGCCGGCCATGAAACCCTGCCACGGGCCATGCGCGCAACAGGGCGCGATAGTCCGCACGCGATACACCAAAGCCGCGCAGCCCCAGCGACACATCGATCCAGTCCGCCTTCCTGAATGTGTCGGCCAGGGGCGTGTCCGCCACGGCGGTGATCTTGTGGTGATCCAGAATCATCGCCTCAACACCCGGGATCCAGTCCGCGTGGTCATTCGCTTCGAGCCACGCCCGCGCGCGTGCCGCCGAGGGATCCAGATAGTCCCAGGTACCGTCCGACCAGATCCCGAGATCGTGAAAGGCCCCGGCAACCCCCACCTGTTCCCACGCCGTGTCGTCGAGATCCGCCAGCATCCGGCACAGATAACAGGTGCGGTGAATGTGATTCCGCAGCGCCGTGTAGTCCGCACCAATCGCCGCGCGCCATTCAGTGAGGATGGCGTCCACCAGCGGGATCTCCGGATAGTTCTCGTTCACCCCGCTACGCGCTCGGTCCGATCATCTTGCTGGGGTCGACTTTCTGGTCAAACTCTTCGGCGGTCATGAGACCCAGGTTCACGGCTTCGTCCTTGAGGGTGGTGCCGTTTTTGTGGGCGGTCTTGGCGATCTTGGCGGCGTTGTCGTAGCCGATGTGGCGGTTGAGGGCGGTCACCAGCATGAGCGAATTTTCGAGGTGTTTCTTGATGTTGCCCTCGTTCGGTGTGAGGCCTTCGATGCAGTGCTCGCGGAAGGAGTCGGCGCTGTCGGCGAGCAGGCGCGTGGACCAGAGTACGTTGTGGATGATGACGGGCTTGAAGACGTTGAGTTCGAAGTTGCCGGAGGCCCCGCCGATGTTCACGGCGACGTCGTTGCCCAGCACCTGCGCGGCGACCATGGTCATGCTCTCGGACTGGGTGGGGTTCACCTTGCCGGGCATGATGGAGGAGCCGGGCTCGTTCTCGGGCAGGCTCAACTCGCCGATGCCGCAGCGCGGGCCGCTGCCGAGCCAGCGCATGTCGTTCGCGATCTTCATGAAGCTGCACGCGATGGTCTTCAGCGCGCCGTGCGCCATCACCATCGCGTCGTGTGCGGCGAGGGACTCGAACTTGTTTGGCGCGGTGACGAAGGGCTGGCCGGTGAGCTCGGCGATCTTCGCGGCCACCTTCTCGGCGTAGCCTTGCTTCGTGTTCAGGCCGGTGCCGACGGCCGTCCCGCCCAGCGCGAGTTCCGCAAGGCGCGGGATGACCTGCTCGACGCGGTCGATGCTGTAGCTGAGCTGCTGCGCGTAGCCGGAGAACTCCTGGCCGAGCGTCAGCGGGGTCGCGTCCATCAGGTGTGTGCGGCCGATCTTGATGATGTCCTTGTAGGCCTCGGCCTTTTCCGCCAGCGCATCGCGCAGGGCTTCCAGCGCGGGGATCAGGCGGTTGCGCAGCTGCTCCACCGCGGCGATGCTCATCCCGGTCGGGAAGGTGTCGTTCGAGGACTGCGACATGTTCACATGATCGTTCGGGTGCACCGGCGTCTTGCTGCCGAGTTCGCCGCCCATGATCTCAATCGCGCGATTCGCGATGACCTCGTTGCTGTTCATGTTGGTCTGGGTGCCGCTGCCGGTCTGCCACACCACCAGCGGGAAATGATCGTCCAGCTTCCCTTCGATCACCTCGTCCGCGGCGGCGCAGATCGCGTCACAGAGTTTCGCGTCGAGCAGGCCGAGATCCTTGTTCGTCAGCGCGGCGGCCTTCTTCAGGATA
>JAUIKJ010000441.1 GCA_030430835.1 Candidatus Hydrogenedentota bacterium | reverse complement strand
ATCGAGTCCGTCGGCGGTGCCCAGGCGAAGATCCAGGAAGGCCACGTCGAAGGCACGGCGCCCTGCTTCCGCGAGGGTATCCTGGGGGTTGCCCACCGCGATGACCTCGTGCCCATCGGACTCGAGTGCCATGCAGAGCATCTTGCGGATATTGAGTTCATCGTCAATCACCAGGATCTTCTGGGGATCCGTTGCCTCGTCGCTCATGACCGTTCCGTTTCCTTGCGTGGTTGTTTAGGCTTCTTCCAGCAGGCCGAGCCGCGCCGCGGCATCCGCGCGCGGAAGCCACACGGTGAAGCAGGCGCCGCGCCCGAGACCGCCATCGACCTCGATGCAACCGCCATGCGCTTCCACAATCTGCTTGGCGATGTACAAACCCAGGCCCGCGCCGCTGACGGTGTCGGATCCCGGCCCGCGGTAGAACTGATCAAAGATGTGCTTGCACTCCGCCTCGGCGACACCGGGTCCGCTGTCGCGCACCTGGACCTGTACCCACTCCGTGCCGGCCTGGGCGGAGATACGCACTTCGCCGCCATTGGGGGAGTAACGCACGCCATTGCTGATGAGGTTGTTAAAGACATGCTCGAGGCGCGAGGGGTCCACCCAGACCTCGGGCAGTCCATTCTCGATATCGAGATGCACCGCCACGGATCGGGCCTCGGCCTCGCTCCGCACGGCGTCGGCAAAGCTTGCGAGCAGACTGTCGAGACAGGCGTTGCCGCATTCGAGCATGCCCCGCCCGGACTTGATGCGGCTGGTATCGAGCAGGCTCAACACCATGCGCAGGAGGCGGTCGCTTTCTTCGCTGGCGGTGTCGAGCAATTCGCGCTGCTTCTCGCCGAGTGTACCGAACTTGCCGCCGCGCAACATGTGCAGCGCCATCTGGATCGAGGTCAGCGGCGTCTTCAGCTGATGCGACACCGTGGCGATCGCGTCCTGCTTCAGTTCTTGTTGCATCTGCAGATCGGTGATGTCGCGGAAGAGGAGGAGAATGCCGATCACCTGGTCCTCGTCGTTGTGAATCGCGGCGGCGGAGGGCACGTAGAAGTGTTCTTCGCCGTCAAAGAAGCTCTGTACCACTTCGTACTTGCCTTCGCCGAACTCGGTTTCCTCGCTGAGCACCGCGCGCTCGGCCAGGTCGGCAATCCAGGGATCCTCCAATTGGTCCAGCCGTACGGAAGGCGCCATGCCGAAGACTTCCGCCGCCACGCGGCTGACCGATTCCACTTCGCCGTCTGGCGTCACAAGCGCCACGGCATCGGAGAGGTTGTCCATGATCTTGCGGGTTGCCGTGTCGCTCTTGAGCAGTCGTGCTTTCTGCGTACGCTGAAACTTGCGGATACGCGCGGTCATCTCGTTGAAGGTGCGAATGAGCACGCCCAGTTCGTCATCCGAACTCACCGGCACCGAGACGTCGAAGTTGCCGGTGCGGACTTCTTCCGCGGCGTGGGTCAGGTGAATGATGGGCAGCAGCAGCCAGCGGCCGGAGAAATAGATCGCCGCAAAGGCGAGGATCAGGGCGATGCCAAGCACCCCAACAGTCTGCCACTTGGCCGAACTGGCGCGACGGGTCGCCGCGTCGTGCTGTTCGACGATGGCATTCTGGTTCAGTTCCTGCAGCGAATCGGCGAGGCCCTGAATCGTGGTGATAAGGGGCTCGATCTCGTTCATGTATATGTCATCAGCGGTGCCAAGCTGGGGCGGATCCGCCAAGGCCATGGCAACCCGGGCGTCGTAGTCGCGAAAGGCGGCCGACAGCTCCTGGATGCGATGGGTCTCGTGCGGCAGGGTGTTGTTCTGGCGGCACTCGGCAATGCCGGCCAGGGCG
>JAUIKJ010000078.1 GCA_030430835.1 Candidatus Hydrogenedentota bacterium | reverse complement strand
TCAGGCTGATCTGGAAGTTCTGCGGGTTGTAGTCCGATGCGTGCGGTGTGCAGCCGGTGTCACCACCGGCGCCCGGCGCGTAGCCATCTTCCGTGGACTCCGGCGGAACGGCGCAGGAGAAGCCGCCCGAGTTGAAGAACTGGATTACACGGAGCAGTTCACTCAGGCTGATGGCGTTGTTGCCGTCTTGGTCGGCGGTGTGGGTGCCGCCGAACTCGGCTTCCAGCGCGATCTCGCCTTCTTCGCCTTCGGTGGGCAGACCCTCGCCTTCACCTTCGACCACTTCACCTTCGACCACTTCACCTTCGACCACTTCACCTTCGACCACTTCACCTTCAACCACTTCACCTTCAAGCACTTCGCCTTCGCCCTCGCCTTCACCTTCACCCTCGCCTTCGACCACTTCGCCCTCGACGCCGAGGAAGGTGCAGGCAAGCTGGCCACGCATGTGGCCATCCGCGAAGGCGCCACTGGTCACGTCGATGTAGAGGTTGCCTTCGGCGGCCGCGGTCATCTGCGGCGCTGTCAGGGTCGTCTGGAAGGTGAAGCCGTTGCGCGTTGGCGGCTTGCCGAGTTCGGCAACCAGCGTGCCGCCCGCCCCCGCGGCGCCTTCAAAGAGACGCGCCTGCTGCGGTCCCGGCAGGTCCGTCCAGAGCGTGCCGTACATCGTGCCATCGGCAAGGATGAACACCGTGAAGCCGCCCGTGCGTTCCGGGGTCGCGGTTACCGGCGGTACCACACTTGCCTGGAGCAGGTCGCCGGCGCACTGGTAGATCGGCGCGACGGGGTTCGTGCCAAAGTCACATCCAATATTGCCGCGAACGTCTTCATACTGCGGCTCGTTCGTTTCACCTTCGGCCGGCGGATCGCGCAGGATCGAGACATAGCTCGGAACTTCGCGCAGGATGAAGAGATCCGATTCGGTCAGGGTAATGTCGAAGGGCAGGCCGGCGTTGCCAAGGCTGATGATCTGAACGCCATTCTCCGTCGGGCCGCCGGCGCGAATCGAGGCGCGCGTGGCATAGGTCACCGTATGGAACAGGCTCAGATCATAGCGGGTCTCGTCCGTCGTGCTGTTGTAGAGTTCAAGGATCTTCACGTTGCCGAGGCCATCGGCATCGACCGGCGGTACCACGGCCTCGCCGGTCAGCGGGACGTCGCAGCGGGTGACATCCTCAAAGCAGCCATTCGGCGTGAGCGCCGCGTCCAGGGCAGCAGTCACATAGTCGGTCGAGGGATCCGCGAATCCCCCCTTCGCGTCGAGGTCACAAAGCGTACGCTCGAAGTAGCGGGCCTCGCAGAGGTTGGAATAGCTGTCGCCGTCCGCGTCGCCGCCCGGCAGAAATTCAGCGACAGGGCTGTAGTCGTTGATGTCGATGTTGGGATTTTCGATCAGCGGGAAGCCTTCGTCCGCGAGCACGCTGTTCAACAGGGCGAAGAGCGCACCGACAAAGCCGAAGGAACCCGTGCCCTCGACCACAATTGGATCTTCTGAGGTCACATTAAAACCGCCATCCCCGAGCATCAGGTACCCGATCAGAACCACCTTCAGTTCCGGCAGCAGCGTGGCGACGATGCTATTCAGCGAAGTGCCGAGATCGGCTTCCACCTGCGCCTTGTTCGCATTCCATGCGGCCAAAATGGCGTTGTGGCTCATCGGTCCGTCACCGGGGTAGTCGTCTGGATTTGTCAGGATCTCCGCGATCAGGCCCAGTTCATTGGCACCGTCACGAATACCGTTGCCTTCCAGGGCGATGATGAGGTCCTCGCCGGAGTCGTCGATACTGAAGGCGCCGTTGATGTCGGCCGTATCCGGACCGAGCAGGTTGATGAAGGCCACCAGTTCTTCGTCCAGCAGCGGAATGAGTACGCCATTCTGCTGCAACTCACTGAAGGCAAGACAGAAATTGAGCGGGACGGGGGGGCACGAGACGCAATGCGACTCCTGTACCACGTCTGCGGAAGCAGGCGTTGCCGCCAGCCCCAGCGTCAGCCCGAGGCAGACGCATGCGAGAACACGAAACCTCACGTTCATTTGGAAAAACGCTCCTTCACCCGTCATACACGGGCATTTGTATCCCCAAGCAATAAAAACCAATGAGCCCGAATCCCGGCAGACCCAACTTCCGCGGTCCCCCTGAGTCACCGGTTTCTAGCAGAATTGTATCATGATACCGGCGGGAACGGAAGCAGTTACAGGTCGAAGTAGAGTAAACTCTTGACAAGTGCGTTTGCTGCTGTAAATCCTGCGGGTTGGTGATGAAGTGAATGGCATTCCCGCGCCGCTGTTATTGTTTAACGTGTAGCAATAATCTAGTATCTTTGTAGCGCGACGGCGGGTGGGGCCCAGCCTTCGCGGAAAACTTGGAGGCCGCGACCCGTATGCGTACCCAGGCCGCAGTTTTGGCGTTCATTCTATTGGCAAGCAGTACGGCTCTTGCCGCGGCGCCCAATCCTTTCCCCAAGGTGCCGGCGGTGCAAGCCGCGATATCCGAGGCGGGGGATGCCATGCTGCTGGTTCGAGGATCCGATCCTAATCCAGAGCAAGCACTTCAAGATCTTGCACAGGATGTCGTGACGGCTGCCGGGGGAGACCTCGCGTTGGTCGCGGAGCAGTTGATTGCGGCCACTTATGACTATGACTTGCTTGCAGAGGGCGATGCGGGGATGGCTCGTGTATTTTGTTGCTATCGACTGCTTGAGGGATCAAATGCTTCCCGCCGCCAGATACTTGATGCAATTGCGCCGCATATGAGCATCTCGGACCCGGTGTTTGAGCGATTCGTGTATGTGTTTCTTGACAAGATAGCGCTTGAAGATACGGCAGTGCGTCCGAACTACACAACAATTGAAACATTCGCTAGCGAGAAGATTCAGGCCAACGAAGCGGTTCCTCCTACTTTGATTGAGTACATGGTTGCAACGCAATCGGCCAAGGCCGTTCCGGTCCTGGAGCGTTTGTACGACCCCACGGATACGATTACAGACCTGAATCAACAGACACTCGAGGACATTCGAGAGCTTCATTTCGATTGCCGGTATGGCCTGTTGAAGAGCGAGGACCCACGCTTGGCTGCGTTGAAGCCGTTGGTCGTTGGCTATGCAACGGATTCCCGATGGTGGGTCCGGCTGTTTGCGGCGGAAATTATGGTGAAGTGTCTGGACATGCTCGCCGACCCGAGCGCGGCGGCGCTCGCTCAGGACACGAACGACCTGGTCAAGAAACGCGGCTTGGCGATTGCCGCTTATTACGCGAATTAAGTCGCTGAAGTGTATCCATTGGGCGGGTACGGTTGGGAAACATCCCCCGCCCGTTGGGCACCCCCTTCGAAGGGGGACACGTCGCCGTAAAAGGATTTGGGCGCTTAATGATTCATCACTTGCTGTGTATGGCGGCGGCTTCGCGTTGCTTGCGGCTGCCCAGACCCTTCGCCCTGCCACGAAAAAAGCCCCCGAGTCGGGGGCTTGCGGGTGTCTGAAAATGGTGGGCGATACTGGGCTCGAACCAGTGACCTCCACGATGTCAACGTGGCACTCTAGCCAGCTGAGCTAATCGCCCACAGAGGAAGGCGTAGTGTAGCAACTTGCGGGAAAGCGGGTCAAGATTCGACCCTCTTCGCGCGGCGGCTTTGCTATAGTTCCCGCCGGTGGATGGAAACTTTGGGGTGCGAATTCGGCATGATTCCTGGTGAAGGACGCGTGATGGGGCTGGATGTCGGCGAGGTGCGCACGGGCATCGCGATGACGGATCCGCTCCAGATGCTGGCGTCGCCGCACAGCACCCTGGCGGTGAAGAACCCGGCGGCGGACGCGGCGGCAATCGCGGCGCTGGTGGGGGAGGAGGCGGTGGTGGGTATCGTGGCGGGCGTGCCGCTGAACCGCGAGGGCCAGCCGGGACCGCAGGCGGAGAAGGTGCTGGCCTTCCTGGAGGTGCTGCGGGGGCAGGTGGCGGTGGATGTGGTAACGCAGGATGAACGATTTTCGACGGTGGCGGCCGACCGCAGCATGCGGGAGGCGGGCGTCAAGGGCAAGAAGCGGAGACAGCAGGTGGACAAGATTGCGGCAACCCATATCCTCCAGGCCTGGCTGGACCGGCAGGCGGTAATTCGCCGGGAGCAGGGATGAACGCCGAGGCCATGACCGAACCAATCCGGGAGAGCGTGAAGGAAGCGGTGCGTCCGTGGACCTTCTGGCGTGTGGTGGTCACCTTCTTCCTGTGGCTCTGGGCGGTGCTCTTCCTGGGCGTGGCGGTGCTGGGGATCTTCGCGCTGATGGTCTATCACCAGGTAATCCAGCCGGGGCATCCGGGGCCGGAGGTGACGCTGGTCGTGCCGGAAGGCGCCATCGGCCGTGATATTGGCGGGCTGCTGGCCGAGCAGGGGCTCGTGGAACACGAGGGTTTCTTCCGGCTGGCGATGCGTATCGATGGCACGGGCAAGGCCATCCAGCACGGCGAATACCAGATCCCGGCCGGCCTCTCCGCGCTGGAGATCCTGCACCAGTTGCAGGACGGCCCGTCCCGCCATGTGCTCGGTGAACAGTTCAAGGTGACGGTGCCGGAAGGACTGCCGATCCGGCTGGCGGCGGATATCTTTGATTCGCCGGCGGCCTTCGTCGAAGCGGCGCGTGACCCGGCTTTGCTCGCGGCGGTGGACGTGCCGGCGGACAGTCTGGAAGGTTTCCTGATGCCCGACACCTATTTCTTCGATGCGGCCCCCGCGGAGCGCGAGGTCGTCGCGCGGATGGCGAATCATTTCAACACGGTCTACGACGAATTGATCGCGGAGATTCCCGGCGGTGAGACCCTCGACAAGCTGGCGATCGTGACGGTGGCGTCGTTGGTGGAGGAGGAAGCACGGTCGGACGGGGAACGGGCCATCATCGCATCGGTGATCTACAACCGCCTTGAAAAGGGCATGCCGCTGCAATTCGACTCGACCTTGCAATATGCGCTGAACAAGTACGGGCAGCGTCTGCTCAACGTCGACAAGGAAGTCGATTCGCCCTACAACACCTATCGCTTCAAGGGGCTGCCGCCGGGGCCGATTTCGAACCCGGGGCGTGCGAGCCTGCGCGCGGCGATGCAGCCCGCGGAGACGGATTACCTGTTCTTCGTGTCGAACGCGGACGGGGAGAGCCATACCTTCAGCCGTACGCTGGCCGAGCACGAGCGTGCGCGCGCGCGCTACAACCGCGAGATCGCGCAGCAGCGGCGCGAACTCGGGCAGTAGTCGGCCGGTATTGACCTCGCGGCTTTCGCGCCCTATCCTTGCGCAGCGCCGTTTCCCTGGGGAGTTTGTTCATGGCCTGTGAAGCAACCGCCTATGCCCGCGCCGGGCTGGTGGGCAATCCGTCCGATGGCTACTTCGGCAAGACCATCAGCTTCGTCATCCGCGATTTCGCGGCGAAGGTGAGCTTGTACGAGAGCCCTGAAGTTCAGGTCATGCCGAGCATGCAGGACCGATCGCAGTACGCCTCGATTCGCGATCTCGCGGAAGACGTAAAGAGCAACGGCTACTACGGCGGCATCCGCCTGATGAAGGCGTCGATCAAGCGCTTCCTTCATTATTGCGACGCGCACGAGATCGAACTGGAAGACAAGAACTTCTCCGTGCGCTACCGATCCACGATCCCGCGCCGCCTGGGCATGGCCGGGTCCAGCGCGCTCGTCACCGCGACGATGCGCTGCCTGATGGAGTACTACGACGTCGAAATCCCGAAGCCCTTGCTTGCCAACCTCATTCTCAGCGTGGAGACCGAAGAGTTGGGGATTTCCGCGGGGTTACAGGATCGCGTGATTCAGGTCTACGAGGGCGCGGTCTTCATGGACTTCGACCGCGAGACCATGGCAGCGCAGGGGCACGGGAACTACGAGGAACTCGATACGCGGCAGTTGCCGAAGATCTTTATCGCGTATCAGATTGATCTGGGTGAAGGATCCGAGGTTTTTCACAATAACGTAAAGCAGCGCTGGGAAGCGGGGGACCCGGATATCCTTCAGGCGATGGACGACTTCGCCGGTTACGCGCAGGCCGCGCGCGACCTGATTGTGGCTGGGCGCGGCGCGGAGATTGGGCCCTTGCTCGACGCGAACTTCGATCGGCGCAAATCGATTTTCAAGCTGGATCCGCGCAACGTGGCGATGGTCGAACATGCCCGGTCCGTGGGTGCGCACGCGAAGTTCGCCGGTTCCGGCGGCGCCATCGTTGGCGTGTACGAGGACGAGGCGATGTACACGCGGTTGGTCGAGGTGATGCGCGGCGCGAAGATCGCGGTGTTCAAGCCGGTTATCGAAGACTGAGGCGCGTATGGGAACGCTCTACGTTATCGCCACGCCGATTGGCAACATGGAAGATCTCACCCACCGCGCGGTGCGCGTGCTGGGCGAAGTGGATGCGCTGGCCTGTGAGGACACGCGGGTCACGCGCAAGATTTTCGATCGTTACGGTATCGCCATGCCGCGTACGGTGTTCTCCTACCACGAGCACAACGAAGCGCACGGTGGCGCGCGAATCCTGGGTTTTCTGCGGGACGGCCTGAACGTGGGGTTGTGCAGTGATGGGGGGTGTCCGGGGATCAGCGATCCGGGCTATCGCATTATCGAGGCCTGTATCGAGGCGGAGTATTCCATCGCGGTGATTCCGGGTCCGAGCGCCGCGCCGACGGCGTTGTTGGCGTCGGGCCTGCCGAGTTCCAGCTACACCTTCAAGGGCTTTCCGCCGCGCAAGTCCGGCGCGCGCCAGCGCTTCCTGGGCGACGACGGCGACGCGCCGCATACCCTGGTGATCTATGAATCGCCCTACCGGGTGGCGGCGCTGCTCAGGGATGCGGTTGTTGCGTTGGGTGATCGGCGCGCGGCGGTGTGCATCGAACTCACCAAAAAGTTTGAGAAGGTGCGGCGCGGATGGTTGAGTGAACTGGCCGACGAGTTCGAAAATTGGAAGGCGCGCGGCGAGGTCACCGTGGTGATCGCGGGCAATCATCCGAAGTTCACGCGGGACGCCCCCGAAACGAATGAGGACGCGGATTAGTACGCCCCGGGACTTGACCCGTGCGAAAGGTCTATCCGGGATTCTTTGACGCAACCCCTTTGGGGTAGAACTCTTCGCTGCGCTATCCCAGGGTAGCCTCCCGTCGGTCGGCAACCCTGGGCTGGGATGCACTACACCTTTGGTGTAGAGGGAGCAGTTCCTGAAGTTAGCTCTGGGCTGGGATGCACTACACCTTTGGTCTAGAGGGAGCAGTTCCTGAAGGTGACTCTCTGAAATCGCCGAAGCTGAGACGCTCTATTCCGCGTCGTCTTCGCGTTGCTGCCAGCCTTCGTCGCCGATCAGCGGTACGAATACGCACTTGAGTCCCCTGGTCGTCTGAAAGCCCTTGACGTCGCGTACGACCCGGTAGAGTTGTTGCACCTTGCGGTCGCCTGCGGGACAGACGAGGCGACCGCCGAGCGCGAGTTGTTGGGTCAGGGGCTGGGGAATGTGTGGGCCGCCGGCCGTGACGATGATGGCGTCGTAGGGCGCATGCGCCGGGAGGCCGGCGCTGCCATCGCCCTCTTCGACATGTACGTTTGTGATACCGAGACGCGCGAGGGTTTCCCGTGCACGCCGTGCCAACTCGGGGTGCCTTTCGATCGTGTAGACCTCCTTGGCGAGCGCCGCGAGGACGGCTGCCTGGTATCCGGAACCCGTGCCCACCTCCAGTACCCGATCCTCGGGGCGGAGTTCCAGCGCCTCGGTCATGAGCCCGACCATGTAGGGCTGGGAGATGGTCTGCCCGCGGCCGATGGCGATGGGGTGATCATCGTAGGCCTGTGCCCGCATCGCTTCCGGAACGAAGGCGTGCCGGGGGATTTGCCGCATGGCATGCAGGACGCGTGCGTCGCGGATACCGCGCCCGGCGATCTGCTGGTTGACCATGGCTTCCCGGGCGATGGCCTCGTCGCCGTGCATGCGGCGCGCCGTTAGTACCGCAGCAGGACGATGCGGGCGAAGAACACCGCGGCCAGCGCCGCGATGGGGGACCAGTCGAAGGGGCCCATGTCAGGCAGGATGCGTCGGAAAAACTTGATGGGCGGATCGGCGATGCGCGGCAACCAGGACCAGCGGCCGGAATGCAGGTCCACTTCGAGATAGGGGCCGAGCCAGCGCAGCAGGATCGCCATCATGTACAAGGTCATCCCGCTGCCGACGACGCGCAGGATGATCTCGTTCAGGTTTGCAGTTACCAACATCCGATTCTCAACCGTTTCCTTCGGGTATATACCGGACCGGCAGGGCCCAGCACGCTTTCGTATAGTGACACAGCATCGGCGACGAATGCATCCGTGGGCGGAATCGCCGTGTGGTGCAGCGCGTGCGTCAACGCTTTATTGCGGGCATGATAGCGCACGCGGCCCAAGGTGAGGTGCGGGTGAAAGGGGGATGCTTCCGGCGGGAGCCCGGCGTGTTGGGCGGCGTTCTCCGCGAGGCGCTGTAGGCTATCCAATGCCCCGGAGAGGCATGTGATACCGGCATAGAGCACGCGGGGCCGCGCCATACTGGGGAAGGCGCCCAGCCCGGCAACGGTGAGCAGGGGCGGTTGTGCCTCGCGCAGCGTGTCTTCGAGCGTCGCCGTGAGAGCAACGTGCATCGGCACATCCACATTGCCCAGAAAGCGGAGGGTCAGATGAAGATTCTCGCGGCGGGTCCACGACACCGCATTGGCTTCCGGTTTCAGGGCGTCTTGTACTTGGACCAGTGCGGCCCGGACGGGGTCGGGGAGATCAATCGCGAGAAAGGTCCGCATGCTTAGCGGGACAGGTGTTTCGCCGCGTGTTCCGCCCAGGCCGCGTCGTGTGCGCAGATGGACGGGATACCGATGTCGGCCACCACGACCGCGCCGGTCCAGGTGCTGGCGCCCGGCGTGTTGAACCCGGCCTTTGGGTACTGGAGCGTGAGGGTCGTGTGTGCGCGGACGCAGGCGCCGCAGGGTGATCCGGCGTCGGCGTCGAGGCCGGAAGGCAGGTCGACGGCGATTGTTGTGGGCGCGCCGGGCCAGGCGTCGATGGCGGCGCGAATCGGGCCGCGCACTTCACCAGAGACCCCGGTGCCGAGCATGGCATCGACCAGCACGTCGCAGTCGGCGAGTGCGGCTACCGCCTCGGCGGCGGCGGCCTCAGACGTGGCGACCCGCACCGTGCCGCCGAGCCGGCGGTAGGCGTCGAGAAAGATCCGTGCGTCGCCCGTGATGGATTTGATCTCCGTGAGGAGAACGACCTGCACCGCGCGCCCATCCAGCAGCGCAAGCCGGGCAACGACATAGCCGTCGCCGCCATTGTTGCCTTTACCGCACACGATGCCGATCGAACCCGCGGGCAGCGCGTGGTAGACGGCGGCACCGGCGTTGTTCATCAGGACCGCGCCGGGAATGCCAAGTTCCTCGATGCACCGCCGATCCGCCTCGCGCATCTGTGCCGCGGTGAGGGCTTCCGGAAAGCGGGGCGTCGTCATGGTGTCACCGTGAAGGCGGCTGCTGCGCCGCCCCAGGAGTTGCTCCGGTCCGCGCGGTTGAATACCAGCACGTCATAGTCGCCGGGCGCGATGGCGTCCAGATCGAAGCGCGCGCTGAGCTGCGTGCTGGTGGTCGCTTCCATGGCGAGCGCCTCCAGCAGAGACCCATCGCGGGAACGCAACGCGGCCGTGGCAGTCGCGTCGAAACCGGTGCCCGTAATGTTGAGCGTTAGCGGCTTTCCGGCAGGCGCGTTCGCGGGCTGCAGGGAGGCGATGCAGAGGGGATAGACCGAGACCCGGACCTCC
>JAUIKJ010000440.1 GCA_030430835.1 Candidatus Hydrogenedentota bacterium | reverse complement strand
CTACGGCCGTCTTGATGTGCCTTGGGGCGAGCTGATGCGCCTGCGCCGCGGGGATCTCGATCTGCCGCTGGGTGGCGGGCCCGACTGCCTGCGTGCGCTCGATATTCAGGCAACCGAGGACCACCGCCTGATGGGTGTGAATGGCGACTGTTTCTTCCAGATGGTCGAGTGGGACACCGAGGGCAAGGTGCACTCCGAATCGATTCATCAGTTCGGCGCGGCCTCCACGGATCCGGATTCCCCGCACTACGCCGATCAGGCGCCGCTCTTCGCGAAGCAGGAAATGCGGCCGACGCTCTTGTCGGAAGAGGACATCCGGGCGAATCTCGCGCGTGAATACCGGCCGGGTGAATTTACCGGGCCGTGGTACAGCAAATAACGGTCGTCCGAACCGCAATCGGACAACAAAAAAGGGTGAACCACATGATACGAAACCTGCTCCTCGTTGCAGGCGTGGCGGCGCTGCTTTCCGCCTGCGGCGGCAAGATGCCGCCCGCCAGCGAACTCATTCCGCCGGACGGCAAGTACGACGTGAAGATTCTTCGCGACACCTACGGCGTGCCGCATATCTACGGCAAGACCGACGCCGACGTGGCCTATGGCCTCGCCTACGCCAACGCGGAGGACGACTTCCCCACGATGCAGGAAGGCCTCTTCCTCGCGCGCGCGAAGATGGGGCTGCTCAAAGGTAAGGATGGTGCGCCCTTCGACTTTCTCGTGAAAGCTTTCCGTTTCCGCGAAATCGTGGCGGAGCACTACGACAGCCAGTTGGACGCCGGCACCCGCGCGATCTGCGATGCCTATGCCGAGGGCTACAACCACTACGCGGCACTGAACCCGGAGGCAGTAATTCCGGGCGTATTGCCCTGTACGGGGGAAGACGTGGCCGCGGGCTTCGTAATTAAGGCGCCCTTCTTCTTCGGTGTCGAAGGCGAGATTCGCAAGCTCATGGGTCCCGAGCGCGTGACCGAAGTCTCCGAGAAACAGGCGAAGGTCTGGGAAGGCAACGCGCTGAGCAACGAACTGCCCATCGGTTCCAACACCTTCGCGGTAAGTCCCAAGCGTTCCGCCGACGGCAGCACCTTCCTCAATGTAAACTCGCACCAGCCCTACACCGGCCCCGTCGCGTGGTATGAAGCACGGCTGCATAGTGAAGAAGGCTGGGACATGACCGGCGGCGTCTTTCCCGGCGCGCCGGTGATCTTCCACGGCCACAACCCGAACCTGGGCTGGGCGCACACGGTCAACAGCCCGGACCTGCTGGACATCTTTGTACTCGAGATCAACCCGGACAACGAGAACCAGTACAAGTTCGACGGCGAATGGCGCGACCTCGAGGTGCAGGTCAACAAGCTGCCCGTCCGCCTCTGGGGTTCCTTCGTGTGGACCGTGAAAAAGGAATCCTACTTCTCGGTCTATGGCCCGACCGTACGCACCGACCACGGCACCTACGCCATCCGCTACGCCGGTTACGGCGACATCGGCGCGGTGCAACAGTGGTATCACATGAACAAGGCGACGAACCTCAAGGAATTCGTCGCCGCCATGCGCGAGCGCGGGGTGGCTTCCTTCAACACGGGCTACGCCGACAAGGAAGGGAACATCGGCTACATCTACAACGCCCTCTTCCCCGTGCGCGAAGAAGGCTACGACTGGGAGAAATACCTGCCCGGCAATACCTCTGAGACCCTGTGGACCGAATTCGTGCCTTTCGACGCGATGCCCATGGTCTGGAATCCGCCCTCGGGCTTCATCCAGAACTGCAACGGCACCCCCTTCGAAACGACCACCGGTCCCGGTAATCCGAATCCCGACGACTTCTCGAAGACCCTCGGCATCG
>JAUIKJ010000077.1 GCA_030430835.1 Candidatus Hydrogenedentota bacterium | reverse complement strand
CCCCGCCAGCATACTGTGGAGCGTACCCTGCGTCATTCCTTTCCTGGAGTGCACAAGCTTGCTTGTGCCTCGCGAAGCGAGACGCGCCAGACGTGTTACGAGCATTCTATTGGCGGCGGCGGAACTTGAGGTCCGGGCGAGTTTGATGCGCCGCCGTTGCTACCCGCCTCGAGCGATACTGGCGCGGCTCGTAGCGAAGCGCCACGAGGCATGAGCAAGCTCATGCACTCCACGCGCGCGCTGGTCTCAGTGTAACACCCCTTCGATGAAGGTATCCGCTGCGCGGCTGCGGTAGGCGCCGCGGCGGGTGACGATGCCGATGGCGGTGGCGGGGAGGCCGGGGAGGGGGAGGGACGTGATGCGGCGGTCGGCGGGGCGCAGGACGGCTTCCGGCAATATTGCCACGCCGACGCCTTCGGCGACGTAGCGCTTGATGACTTCGAAGGAGCCGCTGTCGATCACGGCCTGCGGCGCGAAGGACGCGCTACGGAAGAAGGTCCTGATCTGCGCGCCGGTACGCGTGGATTCGTCGAGCAGCAGGAAGGGCTCTTCCGCGAGGGCGTCCAGCTTCACGCGCGAGCGCTTGGCGAGCGGATGCTTCACCGGTACCGCCAGCACGAGGGACAGCGCGGGCAGTTCCCGGGTCTCAAGGCCGGGGTGCGGTTGCGGCAGGGTGACGATACCCAGGTCCAGCGCGCCTTCGATCACCCGTGCGCTCACCTCGGCCGAACTTCGGCTCAAGAGGGTCAGGCGGGTCTCGGGGCGCTGGCGCACGAAGCGCTTCACCGCATCAGGCAGGAGGTAGAGCGCCACCGTGTCACTCGCGCCGATGCGCAGCTCCCGGCTGGCCGTGCCGCTCAGGTCCGCCAGTTCCCCGGACAAGGCATCCGCCGCGGCGATGGCCTCCCGCGCGCGGCGCAGGGCGACGGCGCCGGCCTCGGTCGGGCGACCGGCGTCGCGGTCGATCAGGGTCTGGCCGGTGCGCGTCTCGAGTTGCTTGATCTGTTGGCTGATGGCAGGCTGGGAGCGGTGGAGCCGCTCGGCGGCGGCGCTGAAGCTGCCGGTATCGGCCACGGCGCAGAGGCAGCGGAGAGCTTCGAGGGAGATAGACAAGAGATAACGTCTCCTTATGAAGAATATAATAATTATTCATTTGTGTTATGGCAAGCTGGGACCTATCATGACGGCTGCATGTGCGACCCTTGGCAACGGGGGCTGCCCGGTCGTCATTCCCGCGAAGGCGGGAATCCAGCGATCGTGCAGTACGGTGTGGGCGGAGATGTGGACGGCGGGTGCGTCGAGGATCGTTGCGCCTGAGGGCGCAGTTTGGTTTTTTAGCGCTTCGCGCACTGGACCCCCGCCTTCGCGGGGGTGACGGTGGGGGTAAGGCGGGGGTGACAGTTGGGGCGAGGCGGAGATGGCGGTGGGATGAGGTGAAGGCGACGCTACCAGGGTGGGGCGACAGGTTGTTGGTTTTGAGTTTGCGTAATCATTCTTGGGAGACAGCTGCATGAGCGACGAGCAGGCGGGACTGAGCTACCGCGACGCGGGCGTGAATATCGACGCGGCGGATGAGGCGCTGGACGAGGTTAAGGGCCTCGTGAAGCGCACCTTCAACGACAAGGTGCTGCGTGACATCGGCAGCTTCGGCGCGATGTTTGCCCCCGACATGAAGGGCATCGAGGAACCGGTGCTGGTCTCCAGCGTGGACGGCGTCGGCACGAAGCTGAAGCTCGCCTTTATGAGCGGCAAGCACGACACCATCGGCATGGACCTCGTCTCGCATTGCGTGAACGACATCCTCGTGCAGGGCGCGCGTCCGATGTTTTTCCTCGATTACCTGGCGATGGGCACGCTCGAGCCGCAGGTGGTGGTGGACGTGGTGAAGGGCCTGTCCGAGGGCTGTATCCGCGCGGGCTGCGCGCTGATCGGCGGTGAGACGGCGGAGATGCCGGGCATGTATCTCGACGGCGAATACGATCTCGCGGGCACCATCGTCGGCATCGCGGACAAGAAAAAGATCGTCGACGGCTCGCGCATCGCGGCGGGCGATGTGGTTATCGGCCTGCCCTCCTCCGGCCTGCATACAAACGGCTACAGCCTCGCGCGGAAGATCTGCTTTGACGTGGCGGGCCTCGGCATCCACGACGAGATGCCGGGCGTCGGCCGCACGGTGGCGGAAGCCTTGATGGAGCCGCACCTGAGCTATGCGAAGCTCATGCAAATCGTGATGAAGGTAGTGGATGTGAAGGGCATGGCGCACATCACCGGTGGCGGCATCACGGACAACCTGCCGCGCGCGCTGCCGGAAGGCCTTGGCGCGAAGATCGATCTCGGCTCCTGGACCGTCCCGCCGCTCTTCACCTTCCTGCAGCAGACTGGCAAGGTTGCGCAGGGCGAGATGCTGCGCACCTTCAACATGGGTCAGGGTTTCCTGATTGTCGTGTCGAAGGACCAGGAGGCGAAAGCCCTGGAGACCATCGGTCTCACCGGGCAGACCGGTGTCGTGCTTGGCGAGATCATTCCCGGCGACGGTGTGACCTACGAAGGAAGCTTGAACTATGGCTGAGCGCATTGAAGTCGCGATCCAGCCGGGCCGTAAGGATCCCGCGGGCCTCGCCGTGAAACAGCGCATCGCCGACGACCTCGGCATCCACATCGCCGACGCACGTGTAATTGAGATTTTCACGATCGATGCGGCGCTCGCACCAGACGAGCTCGAGCGCGCCCGCACGGAACTCTTCACCGACCCCATTATCCAGGAATCCGCCGCGAACCGCGCGCTCGCGCGCGACTTCGACTACGTCGTCGAGGTGGGTTTCCGTCCCGGAGTGACCGACAACGTGGGACGCAGCGCGGCCGAAGGCCTGCGCGACACCATCGGCCGTGATCTGCAGGATGGCGAGGCCGTGTACACGGCGCAGCAATACGTGCTGCAGGGCGTGGATCAGTCCACCGCGGAGCACATTGCCCGCAAGCTGCTGGCCAACGACCTGATCGAACAATGGACCGTGAAGTCGCCGGACGAACTGGCGGCCATCGCGGGTGGCCCGCTGCTGGGCCTGCCCGTGGTGACCGATCGCAGCGACCCGGCGGTACATGAGATCGAGTTGGAGATCCCCGACACGGCGCTCGAAGCCCTGAGCCGCGACATGATGCTCGCACTTGACCTGCGCGAGATGCAGGCGATCCAGGGTTACTACCGCGACGCCGCGGTACAGGCAGTGCGCAAGGAAGCGGGCCTGCCCGCGAAGCCGACGGATATCGAACTCGAGATCCTCGCGCAGACCTGGTCGGAACATTGCAAGCACAAGATCTTCGCGGCGACCATTGAGTACACCGATCCCGAGGGCAAGACCCGAACGATCGACGGGCTCTTCAAGAATTACGTCAAGGCGACGACCGACGAAGTCGCCAAGCGCGTGGACTGGCTGGTCAGCGTCTTCCACGACAACGCGGGCCTCATCCGCTTCGACGACGACTACCTCTTCGCGCTCAAGGCCGAGACGCACAACAGCCCCTCCGCCCTGGATCCCTACGGCGGCGCGATGACGGGGATCGTCGGCGTGAACCGCGACATCCTCGGCGCGGGCATGGGCTGCAAGTGCATCTTCAACACCGACGTCTTCTGCTTTGCTTCCCCCTTCCACGAGGGCGAGATCCCCGCGCGGCTGCTGCATCCGCGGCGCGTGCTGCGCGGCGTACACCGCGGCGTGAAGGACGGCGGCAACGAGAGCGGCATTCCGGATATCAATGGCGCGATCGTCTTCCACGAGCGCTTCCTCGGCAAGCCGCTGGTCTTCTGCGGCACGGGCGGCCTCATTCCCACGACGGTGGACGGCAAGCCGTCGCACGAGAAGGAAGCACTTCCGGGCGATCTGATCGTCATGGCGGGCGGCCGCATCGGCAAGGACGGCATCCACGGCGCGACCTTCTCCTCAGAGGAACTGCACGAGGGCTCGCCCGCGACGGCGGTGCAGATTGGCGATCCGATCACGCAGAAGAAGATGGCCGACTTCATTCTCGAAGCGCGCGACCTTGGGCTCTACAACAACATCACCGACAACGGCGCGGGCGGCCTCTCCTCGAGCATCGGCGAGATGGCGAACGGTCCCGGGGGCGCAACGATTCATCTGGACAAGTGCCCGCTGAAGTACGCGGGCCTTGCGCCCTGGGAGATCTTCCTGAGCGAGGCGCAGGAGCGCATGACGCTCGCGGTGCCGGAAGAAAAGATCGCGGCCTTCCTCGATTTGGCGAAGCGTCGCGAGGTCGAGGCGACGGTTATCGGCGAGTTCACGGACTCCGGCCAACTCGCCTGCACCTACGGCGGCAAACTTATCGGATCGCTCGACATGGCCTTCCTGCACGACGGCGTGCCGAAGATGCAGCTCAAGGCCGAGCTTGCGCCGGAAGCGCCGCAGCCGGCAATCGTGGTCGAAGACAACGACTTCACCGAAGACCTCGAGGCGGTGCTCGGCAGCCTGAACGTCTGCTCGAAAGAATCCTTCGTGCGGATGTACGACCACGAAGTGTTGGGCCAGAGCGTGCTCAAGCAGTTCCAGGGCGCGGAAGAAGACGGCCCGGGCAACGCCGGCGTGATTCGTCCCGTGCCGGGATCGAACAAGGGCATCGCCGTGGCCTGCGGCATCGCGCCGAAATACAGCGACCTCGATTGCTACGCGATGATGGCCTGTTCTATCGACGAAGCCGTGCGCAACCTCGTTGCCGTCGGCGCGAAGATGGGCACCATCGCCGGTCTCGACAACTTCTGCTGGCCGGACCCCGTCGAAAGCGAGAAGACCCCCGACGGCCGCCACAAGCTGGCGCAGCTCGTCCGCTGCTGCGAGGCGCTCTACGACACCTGCGTCGCCTACGACATCCCGCTGATCAGCGGCAAAGACAGCATGAAGAACGACTACAAGATCGGCGACACGAAGATCTCGATCCCGCCGACCGTGCTCTTCACCGCCGCCGCCGTGATCGACGACGTGCGCAAGTGCGTCAGCATGGACGTGAAGCGCCCGGGCGACGTGGTCTACGTCCTCGGCGAAACGCGCGACGAACTCGGCGGCAGCGAATACGCCACGGTCAAGGGCCTCGCCGGCGGCCGCGCGCCGCAGGTGGACGCGAAGGCGAACCGCAAACGCTACGAACAACTCGCGCAAGCGATCGACGCAGGGCTGGTGGCCTCGTGTCACGACATCTCCGACGGCGGCCTGGCGGCCGCGCTGGCGGAGTCCGCCTTTGGCGGTGGTTACGGCATGGAGATCGACATCGCGCCCTTGTGCGCGGATGGGCTATCGGCCGCCGCCGCGCTCTATAGCGAAAGCCAGGGGCGCTTTGTGGTGACGGTGGCGGAAGACAAGGCCGCCGCCTTCGAGGCCGCACTCGCTGCAACGCGCATTGGTACCGTGACCGCAGCATCCACCTTCACGGTCACGGCGTCCAAAACGTCGATTGTTTCGAGTGACATCTCCACCCTCAAGGCCGCGTGGCAGGAGCCGCTGCAATGGTAACGGACATGAAACCCCAAGCCCTCATCCTAACCGGCTTCGGCATCAACTGCGACGCGGAGACGGCACAGGCCTTCGAGCGCGCGGGCGCGTCGGCGGAGCGCGTTCATTTGAACGATCTCGCGGCGGACCCGGCGATGCTGGAACGCTTCCAGATCCTCGCAGTGCCGGGCGGCTTCTCCTTCGGCGACGACGTGGCCTCCGGGCGCATCCTGGCGAACCGCTTGCGCTACCGGCTGGGCGAGGCCCTGCAGGGCTTCGTGGCTGAGGGCAAGCTGGCCATCGGCATCTGCAACGGCTTCCAGGTGCTGGTGAAGCTGGGGATGCTGCCGTTCAGCGACGGCGCATTCCGGCAGGACGTGACCGTGACGCACAACGACAGCGGCCGCTTCGAGGACCGCTGGGTGGCCCTCGAGCGCGACCCGGCCACGCCCTGCGTCTGGCTGCACGGCATCGAGCGCATCGAGCTGCCCATCCGCCACGGCGAGGGCAAGTTCATCCCGCGCGACGACGCGACGCTGGCGGCCTTGCAGGCGGGCGGGCAGATCGCACTGCGCTACGCTTCGCGCCAGGGCAGCGGCCCCGCGCGCGGCGCGTACCCGGACAACCCGAACGGCTCGACGGACGACGTGGCGGGGATCTGCGATCCCAGCGGCCGCATCTTCGGTCTGATGCCGCACCCCGAGGCCTACCTCGACCGGCTCAACCACCCGCGCTGGACCCGGGAAGATCTCCCCGAAGAAGGTGCTGGGCTTCAGCTGTTCCGGAGCGCGGTGGACTTTGCGGCGAAGGAGCTCATCGGCGCAAAGGTGTAGCCCGTCGTTTCCGGCTCCGGGGGAGCGGATTCCAACCGTCGCCGCAGACCACGCCCAAAATTCTGCGATGTCAGTCGGCCTTAGCGATGGGTCAGAAGCCATTCGGCGATGGCCCGCGCGATCACCGCATTGCCCCGCGCGTTCGGGTGGAAGTCCAGCGGCGCGAAGTGGAGCACCTCGTCCGGATGCGCGCGAAAGGCGGGCAGCAGATCGAGGAAGGGAATACCCCGCTGGGCGCAGGCCTCGCGGAGCAAGCCGTTCAGCGGGACCCTGCGATCAGGGTCGTAGATCTCCGGGTAATCCGGGAAATACACGAAGAGCAGATCCGTTCCCTGCGCAGTGCAGTGGCGGTGCAAATCATCGAGTAGGTAGAGGTAGTTCGCGATCAGGGTGTGTTGATCTTCGGTGTAGTCCTCATAGCCCGCGATGCCATCGCGCGGGCGCGCGTGTTCGTCGAGGAATATGCCGACATTCGCGGCGAAGTCCGTCGCGCCCGCCAGGACCGGGGAGCCGCTCACCTCGCCGCGCAGCAACTGCTGACGATGGTTTCGGTACTTGGTCACGCGCCACTGTGTTGCGCGATCAAGGATCCACTCGCCTATCGCGCTGCGCCCGAAGATGAGCCACTCGCTCCAGGCGGTCGTCGCATCGAAGCGCCGATCCATCGCGAGCATCTCCGCGCGCGACTTGCCGCGCAGCGCATCGATGTCATTCGCGACGAAGGTGAGCACCAGCCGATCCGCATCCAGGGGAAGGCCGTAGCGCAAGTAGATGGCGCGTTGCGTGTCGAGTGAAGTGTCGCCCAGGCCCGCGTTGATCACCTCGGCCCGGGTGTCGGCCCCGCGCAGCTGTGTTTCCAGCATCCGGGGCCAGGTCTGCGCGTCGTTCACGTAGAAGCCGACCGTGACCGAATCGCCGAGCGCGAGAATGCGCGTGGTGCCGTCGGGTTTGTCCGGGGCGATCTCCGGTCCGCGGAAGCCGAGTGCGTTTGTGCGAATGGTGTAGGGGAACAGGTCCCAGACGAGGTGCATCTCGGCATTGGGGAGGTAGAGCGTGGCACCATCCTGCGGCCGGAAGTGGAAGAGGCCGCGCGGCATCGCAAAGCCCACGCGCAGCACACCTTCGATCAGCAGGAGTACAACCACGGTCGCGACCGCAAGGTAGGCAAGGTAGGCCGCCACAGCGCGCAGGGCATGGGTTCGGGGGGCTTTCATGAATCGAGTGATACCCCACTTCGCCACGTAGAATCCAGCCACGCCCACGGTCCGGGTGCAGGCCGGGCCCCGAATCGGTATACTGTGGCGAGCCCTCCAGTGAAGAATGCATTCAACGCAGTGAATTCCGAAGACTTTACCTATATCGACAACGCCGCCGCCTGGCGGGATTGTCTGCGTGCGCTTGCGGGGCAACCGCGGGTGGCACTCGACTTGGAGGCCAACAGCCTCTACGCCTATCGCGAACGCATCTGCCTGATACAGTGCTCCATCCCCGGACGAGACTTCATCATCGATCCCCTGGCCGGCTTTGAACTCGAGGGTTTGGGGGCACTGCTCGCAGACGCGGCCGTCGAGAAGGTGTTTCACGCCTCCGAGTACGACTTGATTCTGCTCAAGCGCGAGCACGACTGGGACCTCCACAACCTCTTCGACACCATGTGGGCCGCGCGCGTGCTCGGTTACAACAACATGGGCCTCGCCTGGTTTCTCCGCGAGTACTACGGCGTGGAGATGGCCAAGAAGTACCAGCGCGCCAACTGGAGCGCGCGCCCGCTCAAGCCGGAACTGCTTGACTACGCCCGGACCGACACGCATTACCTGCTGCGCCTGCGCGATGATCTGGCCGGCAAACTCGAAGCAGAAGGCCGGATGGAGGAGGCACTGGAGCTCTTCGCGCGGGAGTCCGAGGTGCGCGTGCCGGTGCGCGCCTTCGATCCGGAGGGCTTCTGGAAGATCCCCGGCGCCCAGAAGATGCGGGGCAAGGACCTTGCCGTGCTCCGCGAACTCTACCTCTACCGCGAGAGCGAGGCCCAACGGCGCGACCTGCCGGTCTTCAAGATTCTTGGAAACAAGGTGCTCGTGGAACTGGCGCACGCCAAGCCGCAATCCATGCGCGCGCTGGGCGAGATTCCCGGGGTGGCGGGCCGCAACGCCGACCGGATGGGGAATGCGCTGTTGCGGGTGATCCGGAAGGGCCGCGATGCGACGCCCCCCAAGCGTCCACCACGAAAGCCCCGGCGCGACCCGGCCATCGCGGATCGTTTCGACAAGCTCTTCAGCTGGCGCAAGAATGAGGCGCAGACCCGCGGGGTGGAGTCCGACGTGATTCTACGGCGCGATTCCCTCTGGGAAATTGCCGAGGCGAATCCGAAATCAATCGAGGAACTCCGTGCCATCGTGCCCCTGGGTACACACCGCCTGGAGATGTACGGCCAGCGCATCCTCGACGAGATCGCCTAGGCCGCCTCCTCCCGGCCAATGAAGCGCAGCGGCAGCAGTGCGAAGACCACCAGGATCCCCGCGGCCACGAAGGCAAACTTCACCCCCGCCATGAGTGCCGCGAACTGGGGGCCCGGCGCGGCGGCGTTTCCTGCCAGGCTTTGCAGCAGGAAGGCGTTCTCGATCGCGTCGCAAATCCCGGCGAGCCACTGGCCATAGGCCAGGAAATGTGCAAAGCCCTGAAACCAGCGCTTCGCAAGCCCGCCTGACGACACACCCACAAGGCACAGCGCGATACAGTTCGCATAGGCGATCAGGAAGAGGTAGTCAAGGTAGGTCTGGCGGGTAATGGTTGCCGCCCCGGCCTCGCCCCAGGTCGCAACCATGTGGGCGGACATCTCCGGGGTGTAGGCGAACTCGAACTGGATCACGTCGAAACTGCGTCCCTCGGCATCCTGCAGACCGGCCACCGTGCTCCCGATGGCGGTCATCATGTACATGAGAATGAAGGTGCCCACCAGCGTGCCCACGAGTACGAGGCGAAAGGTGGGGGCGGGGATGCGTGCAAAGGGGTGATCCATTGCGGGAGTATTGCAGTATCTATCCCAGGCTATCAAGCCCTTCCAGGCCGGGCTGTGGTATCATCCCGCGTGGCCAATCCCATGAGTGACACGCCTGCCAGCGAGATACTGCATCCCGGTTCGGGGCTGCCGCCCCGTGCCAATCCGCGCATCGGATTGGCGCTGCGGCTGGAGTGGACCCTGCTCTTCCTGCGCTACTTCGGCTACGTCTCTCTCGTGGTGATGTACGCGATGGATATCGCGTTGGAGATCCTGCCGAGCCTGCCCTGGATCACCCTGGGCGTCGTGTTGCACAACGGTTTCGCGCACTGGGTTCTTTACACCCGCAAGTACCACTATTTCCTCACCCGGGCCAACTTCTTCCTCCACCTCTTCTCCATTTGCCTCGTGGTCGGGTTGACCGGCGCGGAGGAGAGTCCGCTGGGTATGCTCTACCTGCTGCTGGTCATCGGCTACAGCATGTGCTCGCCACAGTTCCGCAACATTTACCTCGTCGCGCTCACCAGTGCCTTCGCCTATGCGGCGACCATTCTGCTGAATTGGGCCGCCGTCGGCATGAATATCTCCTATCCTGTGGTACTGCACTTTGTGGGTATCTTTGCCTGCGGCTGGCTAATGAACGGCCTCGGTGAAATGTTGCGCAAGGCCGAACTCGACGCCCAGCAACGCGCCCAGGCGCTTGCCGCGTCGGAAGCCACCCTGCG
>JAUIKJ010000076.1 GCA_030430835.1 Candidatus Hydrogenedentota bacterium | reverse complement strand
ACCCGATCAAGATCCACGTAGCTACCGGACGCGACTACACGCTCGACGGTGTCGAGGTCGACAACGAATACTGGACGATGGAACACGAGATAGACTACTTGCGCGATGCGGACATCGGCCTGATGCCCTTGAAGGACACCCCCCGCGCGCGCGGCAAGTGCGCCTTCAAGGCCATCCAGTACATGGCCGTCGGCGTGCCGCCGGTCATCTCCCCCGTGGGCATGAATGCCTCCGTCATCGAAGATGGCATCAACGGATTCCTCGCGGACACGCCGGAAGAATGGCGGGAGAAGCTGGAGCGGCTCATCGCGGATTCGGAGTTGCGCGAGCGCATGGGCCGTGCCGCGCGCGAGACGGCGCTGGCGCGTTACTCGCACGAGGCGAATTATCCCATCTTCCGCAGGGTGATGGAGCAGGTGGGCGGGGGCGCAGAAGAATGACGATGCAGCTTTCGAACGATCCGGACCTCGCGCTGGCGCAGGAGTGGATTGAAGAAATCGAAGCGTGGATCGACGCGCATGGTTTGAAGGGCTACGACCCCTTCGACATCAAGCAGCATCCCTGGATCCGCGCCGCACAACCCAACTGGTTTACGCGCAAGGCCACCACCGCGCTTTGCGATCTCTTCCCCAACCTGAGCCGCAAGATGCTCCGCGTCGAGATGACCGAGAACCCGAAGGCCTACGCGCTCGTTGCACTGGCGAGCCTGCGGATGTACCAGCTCACGGAGAAAACCGCCTACCTCGATACGGTAGCGCGCATGCTCGACTGGCTCCGCGATCACGCGCAGTCCGGCTGGTCCGGCCTGTGCTGGGGCTATCCCTTCAACATCAAGGCCAAGGGACTGAAGACCGATTCGGGCACGCCGGTGCTGGTGATCGGTGCCATCGCGGGCGAGGCTTTCCTGCGCGCCTACGAACTCACCCAGGACACAAAACACCTCGACGCGGCACAATCCATCGGCGCGTTCATCCTGAACGACCTGCCGCGCATGGAGCAGCCCGATGGCAGCACCTGTTTCGCGTACACGCCGGGGGATCGCCGCCGGGTGCACAATGCGAACCTCATGGCGGTGCAACATTTGATCCGGCTGTGGGGCCATACCGCCGACGACGCCCTTCTCGCGGCGGCGGAGCCCGCGTTGCGCTTTACACTCAACCACCAGCGCGAGGATGGATCCTGGTATTACGGCGAGTGGGACGAATCAGAGCCCTTCGAGCGCGGCATCCTTCACCTCATCGATCACCACCACACCGGTTTCGTGCTCCGATCGCTTCACGCGATCCAGCAGGTGCGTCCACAACCTGGGATTGAAGACGCGATCACGCGCGGCTTCCGCTACTACAAGGCGCATCTCTTTCAGGGGGCGTACTTCATGCCGATCAACGACTATGGCAAGTACCCGGTGGATATCCACGCCTGCGCCGAGGGCATCCTCTGCACCAGCGCGCTCAGCCACGACATCGCGACTGCCCGCAAGATTCCCGCGCTCACCATGCGCTGGACGCATTTCTTCCTGCGCGACCGCGAGACCGGCGTACCCCTCTACCGGAAGTACCCCTTCTATACCTCCCGGCTGGTGTGCCCCCGCTGGGGCGTCGCCTGGATCTACTGGGCCCTGACCGAATACCTGTACCATCACTACGAGGCGTAGCCCGGGGCCCCCGCCGCGCCCTTCATAGCTTACGAAGCGACGAAGGGCCCCCGGGATCACGTCAATTTGAACCGCTGGACCCAACATGGAGGCCATCACCCATGAGCGCCCCCGAACCCCACACCCGCGACAATGCCATCCGCGGTCGTCTCAACGCCTTCTTTCTCCGCCTCATCGAACCGCTGATGGAAAAGCTCTTTGGCGACGACAAGCGCCGACTCTTCGCGGACCTGGAGGGAGACGTGGTGGAGATCGGTCCCGGCACCGGAGCGAACCTGCCCTATTACCCGGCGGGCGTGAATCTCATCGGCATCGAGCCGAGCCTGCACATGCAGAACGCGCTGCGGGAAAAGGCTGAGAAAATGGGCGTTCCCTTGGAGGTGCGTGGTCTGAAGGGCGAGGCTATCGATCTGCCCGACGCCAGCGCCGACGCCGTCGTGGCGACCCTGCTACTCTGCTCCGTGGATGATCCGATCCAGGTGGTGTCCGAGGCCATGCGTATCCTGCGGCCCGGCGGGAAGTATGTCTTCATCGAGCACGTCGCCGCCCCGAAGGGCAGCGTGCTGCACCTTTGGCAGACCCTGTTCTTTCGGCCGCACCACTGGCTCTTCGAGGGCTGCCACACGAACCGGAAGACCTGGGAGGTACTCGAAGCTGCGGGCTTCGAGGTGCTCGACTACGAACACCATACCAAGTGGTCGATCATGTTTTACGTCGCGCCGATGATCGTCGGCCATGCAACCAAGCCGCGCTAATCAGACCGCTCCGCGCTGCGCCAGCAAAGCCGCGCCCGCGGGGTTGGCCAGCAGGAGCACTTCCCGGCTCCCCACATTTCGGTGGTGCACCACGTCGTAGACCGGCGGATCGCTGTAGAGCGGCATCAGCCACAGCCAGTCTTCCGCCTGAACGAACATGAAGGCGGGCGACCCCTCGGTAAAGGTTGCCGCGAAGGCATCGAGTTCATCCTGAATCAGGTGCTCGAAGGCACGCACCTCCTCAGCCTCATCCCCCATCGCGTCAATGGCGGATTCGATGGACGCGATCAACTGCGTCCGCTCCTGCGGGGTGATCGCGCCGATATCCGCTACCGGAAAGTCTTCCACCGCACCCGCGATAATCTTGCGCGCCTTCTTCTGTTGGGCGGCGACTTCGTAGAGTTCGCTGATGTCGCCGCTCAGGTCGTCTGCACCCAGCAGGCTGGTGAAGATCGCTTCATGAAAGTGGCGGCTATAGTAGACGTACTCTTCCCGCGAGAAGCCGACCGAGTACAGACGAAAGTCCTCACCCGCCTCGGCCAGTTGGCGGACCGGCGCACAAAATTTCCTTGCCGACTTGTGCTCGTTTACAACCGGGAACACCGTCCACGCCGCGAGGAACAAGAGGAGGGCCATCTGCCCCGCGACCATTGCGGGGAGCCAGCGCGCCGTGCTGGCGGTACCTTCAGGCGTGGCGTGGGCCTTGTGCATGCGGAAGGCCGCAGCCAGCGCGGTGAGCCCCAGCAACACGCAGGCCACGGCGAAGCCCTTGACACCCAAGGTGAGCGCATCCGCGTATTCCGTAAATGGGAGCACCGCCGCCGACGATCCCAGCAGCACCAGGAAGCCCCCCCAGAAAATCGTGATCCCTGTGCGCCACGCAGGCCGCGCGGTGTCGAGGAAATACTGCACGCCCCCCGCGAGAAAGATCGCAAAGACCGGGAAGAGCGGGAGAATATAGATTGCGCGTTTGCCAACGGAGATGCTGAAGAAGATCAGCGCGGGCACGGTCCAGCACCAGAGAAACCACATTGGCTTGTTCTCGCGCCGGTTCTTCCACACCCACACCAGCGTCCACGGCAGGAACAGCGTCCAGGGCAGGATGTCCGTCGGGATGGTCTGCAGGTAGTACCAGGGCCATTGCGCCTTGCTTACGCCCATCACCAGCCGGCCCAGCGTGTTGCGGAAGAGATTCTGCGCCATGCCGCTCTGCACCGCCTGCTCGGCGGTATCCGCCACTGCCATGCGCGCGGGGATGAACCAGGCCGCGGTGATCGCAATCGCGACGAGCGTTCCAATGACCCAGTGCAGTTCGCGCCGGGCCGCCTTGTTGCCCCAGTAGAAAACCAGAATAAAGAGCAGTACAAAGACCAGTGCGGGCGGTCCCTTGGCAAGCATGCCCAGTGAAAGCCCGCCGTAGATCAGCAACAGCCAACCCTTCCGGCGCTCCTCTTCCCAGCGCCAAAGCGCGTAGAGCGACACCGTCAGGCACGCGGTCAGCAACATGTCGATCTGGCCGACACGCGTCTGCCACCAGAAACGGTAGCCCGTCATCAGGATTATGGCGGCCCAGAAGGCCATGCCGGGCCCGAACATCCGCGCGGTCAGCAGGTAGGTCAGGGCCACCACCACGACCCCCGACAGGAGGGAGGGGATGCGCGCCGTGAACTCGTCTACCTCGAAACTGGGCGCGGAGGCGGCGATCATCGCCCAGAACAGCAGCGGCGGTTTTTCGTTATACGGCTCGCCGTTCATGTGAGGCGACAGGTAATCCCCGCGGAGCACCATCTCCCGGGCCACTTCTGCGAAGCGGGGTTCGTCGGGCGGGACCAGGTCGAAGCTCCGGATATGTGCGGAGAACAGAATCAGGGAGAAGACCAGGAGAAACAGGAACTGGAGCGGACGCTGGGGCATGAAGGAGTCCTTGGTGGGCGGCGCGGCGGCGTGCGGATCAGGCAGCGGCGAGCAATTGTTCAATCGCGTCCGGGTCAGGAAGGGGTACCGTGTCCAGGATCCGCCGGACCAATTCCCGGGCCTTGGCCTTGACGGCCGCCGGACGGTCACGCAGGGGGTCGTGGTGTTCCATATAGAGTTTCGCCATCGAGGCGAAGCTGCCCGTGATGTTGTTGAACTGTATCTCCACGGCCTTCGTCAGTGCGGGAGCATCTTCCTTCGTCATGTCGAGCGGCATGACCGGTGCGCCCTGGGCGTCCGCGCGCGCGCGCACATTCGCGTCCGTGTTGAGCACGGCGACATACTCGTCGTAGCGCATTCGGTAGAGCACTTCCATCCCCAGGACCTGGATCGCGGCGTCCTCAATCGGCGAGGTCGCAATCTGGCCCACGATCTTCGACACCCGATCCGATTCGCGGGGGATATTGCTCACGAGGTAATCGCCAAGGAGCGACGGCGGTACCAGTCCAGGGACGAGCCGCTCGAGAATGATGCGGCGCAGCACGGGATGCTTGGTGCCGTCCTCGAGCATGGCGAGCAGTTCCTGAAAGTCCCCGATTCGGGTCGCCGCCAGCGGATAGTACTGAAGGGCGATCAGGACATTGGTCTCGATCTGCCGATCGACGACCTTGCGCGGCTTATTGGCGAGCTTGGTCTTGGCGTCCTTGATGCTCTCGATCGCCGCGCGGCGCAGTTCGGCCGCGTTCAGGTGTTGCACCACATCGAAGGAATACTGCTTGGGCGGCGGGAAACGGACATCGTCGCCCGGCGGTTCGGGGACCGGTGCCGCCTGCTCACGCTCCAGCAAGCGCGAGAGGTGATGCCAGTAGTTGGTGATGATTTCGGTGTCGCCGGGCGTTCGTTGGGCCGCGGCCATCGTGGCGCAGCACAGCACAATGCCCGTTGCGGCCGCAAAGCGTATCGTCCGAACCATGATAGGGAGACCCTTTCCATCGCGCCGCGCGCGGCGTGCAGTGGGACCATTGTAAATAATGCGCGCCATTGCGGAAAAGTTGACGGAAAGCTAGTTGCCGGACGAGCTTTCCACGCCCCGGCCCCGGTAAATAAGCCAGAGATTGCGCGCGTAGATGAGTACGGTCGAAGCCACGCCCGCGGCGTAGACCCATTCCGCCTGGTTCAGGTGGGCCAGGAAGAGCAGGGTCCCGGCCGCAAGGCTGAGATACCAGAAGGCGACGGGAATGACGCTTTTCTGCTGCGCCTCGCTGGCGATCCACTGCACGATAAAGCGGCAGGCGAACATGCCCTGTGCCGCCGCGCCGACCGCGATCCAGAACCAGGTCTTGCGGGCTTCTTCTTGGGAAAAGCCTTGCGTCTCCAGGAACTTGTGCCACCAGGTGTAGGCCAAGACACTGGTTGCGACGAGGGCGACGACGACAACCAAGGCTTTCACCGCGCTGGCGCGCGCGGGTGTCAGGGTGCCCTGCTCGCGCCAGATGTGGATGAGGTTGCGCGTGTAGACCACGATATTGAAACTGTGGCTCAATGTGCCGTTCGCGGAGCCGGTCGCCGCGCCGTAGCCCAGCAGCATAAGCGAACCCACGCTGCTCATGTACCAGAAGGCCACGGGCATGACACTGCGGCCTGCGCGCTCGGAAGCGATCCACTGGAGATAGAAGCGGCCGTAGAATATGACTGCGGCCACGCCCCCAATAATGCGCAGCGCAAGTTCGGGATCGATCTCGCTCATTCCTCGCCCGGCTCCGCCTCGATGATTACGTAGCGGCGCGTGAGCCATCCAACCCCGATCAAGTCATAGATCCCACGCCAAAGCCGGTTGTTGATGCCATACTTCGACTGGCCATGTTCACGCGGGCGGTGGTTTACCGGATACTCGGCGATCGACATGCCTGCTGCACGGAGTTGCGCCGCGATGAAGCGGTGGCTGCCATTGAAGGGCATCAGGTGGTGGACACAGTGGCGCCGGAAACCCTTTGACCCACAGCCGGCATCCCGAATACCGTCGTGAAGAATCGCGTTGCGCACGGCATTGGCAACCTTGCTCGACAGACGCCGCACCCAGGTGTCCCGGCGATTGGCGCGATAGCCGCAGACGCAGTCATGGGTATCGAGCCGTTCCAGCATCGCCGGAATGTCCGCCGGATCATTCTGAAGGTCGCCGTCCAGCGTGAAAAGGAAGGCACCGCGTGCGCGGCGCAGTCCCGTGATGATCGCAGCACTCTGCCCGGAATTCTGGCGCAGGTGGATGGGGCGGATTCGCGGATCCCGCTCGGCCAGGGCGTCCAACGCCCGGCGTGTCCCGTCGGAACTACCGTCATTCACGAAGATGCACTCGAAACTGTGATCGTCCAGACGCTCGAAAACCGCACGGATCTCCGCCGCCAGGGGCAGCACATTCGATTCCTCATTGTAGAAGGGAACGATGACGGATATCCGTGGGTCCAAGGCGGGTTCCTGCGAATGTAATGCCATGGTGCGGCACCCAGATCAAGGTGGGAGGCGACAGTATATCAAGCGTGGGCGCGGCGTCGCATCCATCGGCCACCAAACGCGACCCACCCGATACCCCATTGACGCCTGATCCAGCGCCAGTATTCACGCTTGCCATTTTGACAAATTGGACGTAGCAGGTGTCTCTACAAGTTCGACTTCCTCTCCGGCGGGCGATCGAGGCTGGCCGACTCCGTGGTGCAACATCATTGGCGTTTATTTACGGGGTGATTCGCGACTTGACCTGCTTCAGAAAGCGATGCTATTATCACTCTGTACATGCGAGTGCTAACAGCGCGCGCGCGAAAATTTCAATCCTGTCAAAATGGCGCGCGGGCAATCCCGCCGCAAACGATAGGTAAACCGGGCCCCGGGCGGCCCAAGACACCAAGGAGATGGAAAGATGAAAGTACGTCCTCTCGGAGACCGCATCCTGGTCAAGCGCGAAGAGCCGCAGGAAACCGTCCGCGGCGGGATCATCATCCCGGATTCGGCCAAGGAAAAGCCGCAGGAAGGCAAGGTCGTGGCCGTGGGCGCGGGCAAGCTCGACGACAACGGCACACGCCAGCCCCTGGAACTCAAGAAGGGTGACCGCATCCTCATGGGCAAGTACTCCGGCACGGAAGTGAAGATCGACGGTGAAGAACACATCATCATGCGCGAGGAAGACGTTCTCGCGGTGCTCGATTAATCACAAGCTGAACGGAAACGGATAAGGAATTAACCACCATGGCTAAACAGCTGCAATTCGGTGAAGATGCGCGTCGCGGAATTCTTTCCGGCGTAACCAAACTGAGCCGGGCCGTCAAGGCCACCCTCGGTCCGAAGGGCCGCAACGTCGTGCTCGACAAAAAGTGGGGCGCTCCGACCGTCACGAAGGACGGCGTGAGCGTGGCCAAGGAGATCGAGCTCGAAGACAAGTACGAGAACATGGGCGCGCAGATGGTGAAAGAAGTCGCTTCCAAGACTTCCGACGTCGCCGGTGACGGCACCACCACCGCGACCGTGCTCGCCGAAGCGATCTTCCGCGAAGGCCTGCGCAATGTCACCGCCGGTGCCAACCCGATGGCGCTCAAGCGCGGCATCGACAAGGCCGTCGAGTGCGTCGTCGATGAACTGCACAAGATCAGCAAGCAGGTCCGCAACGACAAGGACGTCATCAAGAACGTCGCCTCCATCTCCGCGAACAGCGACATCGAGATCGGTGGCATCATCGCCGACGCGATGGAGAAGGTCGGCAACGACGGCACCATCACCGTCGAAGAAGCCAAGAGCATTGACACGACCCTGGATGTCGTGGAAGGCATGCAGTTCGACAAGGGCTACCTCTCGCCCTACTTCGTGACCGACAGCGAGAGCATGGAATGCTCGCTGGAAGACGCCTATGTGCTCATCCACGAGAAGAAGATTTCCTCGCTCAAGGACCTGCTCCCGCTGCTTGAGCAGATCGCGAAGAGCGGCAAGCCGCTCGTGATTATTGCGGAAGACGTCGAGGGCGAGGCCCTGGCCACGCTCGTCGTCAACAAGATCCGCGGTACCTTCACCGCCTGCGCCGTGAAGGCCCCCGGCTTCGGCGATCGCCGTAAGGCCATGCTGGAAGATATCGCGATCCTCACCGGCGGCCTGAGCATTACCGAAGACCTCGGCCGCTCGCTGGAAGGCATCACGCTGAGCGACCTCGGCCGCGCCAAGCGCGTCGTGATTGACAAGGACAGCACGACCATCGTCGAAGGCGCCGGTGCGAGCAAGGACATCGTCGGCCGCATCAATCTCATCCGCCGCCAGATCGAAGAGACCACCAGCGACTACGACCGCGAGAAGCTCCAGGAACGCCTGGCGAAGCTCGCCGGTGGTGTTGCGGTGATCAACGTCGGCGCTGCGACCGAGATCGAGATGAAGGAGAAGAAGGCCCGCGTCGAAGACGCGCTGCACGCCACGCGCGCGGCCGTCGAAGAGGGCATCGTTCCCGGCGGCGGCACGGCCCTGCTCCGCGCGCAGGAAGCCCTTGCGAAGCTGAAGCTCGACGGCGACGAAGCCATCGGTGCGAAGATCGTGACCCGTGCGCTCGAAGAGCCGCTTCGTCAGATCGCCGCGAACGCCGGCGAAGAAGGCGCAACGGTCGTCCAGAACGTCAAGGCGAAGAAGGGCTCCACGGGCTTCAACGCGCAGACGGGCGATTACGAAGATCTCCTCAAGGCGGGTGTCATCGACCCGACCAAGGTCACCCGCACCGCGCTGCAGAATGCCGGCTCCATCTCCGGCCTGCTGCTGACCACCGAAGTGCTGATCGCCGACCTTCCCGAAGAGAAGGCCGGTGGCGCCCCGGGTGGTGGCATGGACGGCATGATGTAATTGCCGCACTCAGCGGCGGGCACGTCCCGCCGTTGTCCCCATACCATCGCCGCCGCGCCTCAATCCGAGGCGCTGCGGCGAGTTTTTTGGTGCAATGTCTTCGAAGCAGGTCTCTAACGTTGTACTGTCAAGATTCTTCTTTCCGTTCAACGCGCCGCGCCCTTCGGCCCCGTCACACGCAGCATGAAGCCCCAGCCACCCGCGTTCTGACAGATCTCCGCGACGAGTACGTTGTCGCCCGTCTTGAGGGTAACCGGAACGATATCCTGATCGATGGCCGCGCCGCGGTCGGCATTGTTTGCGTGGACTTCTTCACCGTTCAGCCACAGCCGCAGACCGTCATCGCTCCCCGCGCGAATCTCCGCAGGGCCGCCACTTTCACTATGAACCGTCGTTGCGGCGAAGGCCGTCGCATTGTCTTCGGCGGCAATGATTCCCATCAGGTTCACGTGCGGCGGTAGACCATCCTGCGTGTGGGACTTCCACGTCACGTCACCGTGTTTACCCACCAGCGTCGCGCCGAAATCGGGGGCAGCGGGATCGAAGGGTGGCGCCTGGAATCCGGCGTCCTTCGAGAAGGGAAAGGAACCGATGATCTGCCAGTCGCGGACAAAGCCGAGCAGGGGTTCCCATTCGGCGAGGCTACCGGTGTCGCCAGCATGGTGGATGATGGCCTGGACGGACGCGCCATCGGTCAGCTTTCCGCGAATTACTCCGAGCACTTCGTCGGCCTTCGCGGTGAGTCCCGCATCGCGCAGGGCCGTCGCCATGCCCGCAAGCGCGCCCACGGGCATGCCGCCAATCTGGTCCGGATTCACGATTGCGATCAGTTCTTCCGCCGCCTCCGCCACCGGAAAGCGCCGCAGGCCATCCGCGGCACGCGCGCGCTGTTCGTCGCGGTTCGTCGCGCGATACAAGGCGAGCC
>JAUIKJ010000439.1 GCA_030430835.1 Candidatus Hydrogenedentota bacterium | reverse complement strand
CGATCTGGCGCACGTAGGGCACGCGCGAATTGAAGCGCTTGGCGCTATTCTTCGGAACCTTCCTTGCGTCCTCCTTCTCGGTGGCAGGGGCGCCGTCCACATTGATCTCGCCAGGGAGTGCGGCCGCGGGCAGCGCCTCCTTCGAAAAGTCGAGGGGCACCTTCGCTTCGAGCTTGTAGGCGTAGGCGGACATGCGCTCTTCCACCGCCTGGCGCAGTTCGGGGTGCGTGCGCATCAATTCGAGCAGGGCCTCGCGCTGCATGCGCAGGAGACGACAATCCGTCACCGCCTGGACCGTGGCTGTCCGCGGCGTGCCGCGAATTGCGGAGACCTCGCCGAAGTAGTCGCCCGCGCGGCAGAATGCCACGTTGCGCTGGACCTTGTTCTCGGTCACATAGATGCGAGCGCGGCCTTCCTCGATGATGTAGAATTCGTCGGAGGCATCGCCCTCGCGGAGGATGGTCGCGTCCTTGGCGAAAGAAACCGGAGACAGTTTCTCCAGGAAGGCCTGGAGCACCGGCGCGGGCAGGTTGCCGAAGCTGGCGGATTCGCGCAGGAAATTGTGCACCTTGCGGTGGCGAATGCGGAGCTGGTGCAGGTGCGCCAGTTCCGGTTCCTCGGCAAGAATGCGGTGGAAGTCGGCACGGTCGAGGCGGATGACCCGCACATCGCTGCTGCAGCGCACGCTGGCCGTGCGGGTTCCTTCTTCAAGCAGTGCCATCTCACCGAAGGCGTCGCCCGGGCGCAGGGAATTGAGCGGGATCTCCTCGGTATTGTCGCCGCGCTTGAAGACCCGCGCGCGGCCCTCGGCAATGATGAAGAAGGCATCGCCGGGATCGCCTTCGCGAACGATGAGATCACCGAAGCTGAAGAGCTGCTCGCGGCAGCAGGCGGCCACCCGCTCGCGTGCGCTGGGCGGAAAAAACTCCAGCAGGTGCAGGTTGGCGATGATGCTGTCTTTATCGGCGGCCATGGGTTACGCAGTGCCCGGCCAGGTGATGTGCGTGTGCACCAGCGGCCGGACCGATTCCTCCATCAGGTCCCCGGAAATCATTGCCCGTGTGGCATCGTCTTGTAAACTTGGCTCGAACTTCTCCTGAATGACGTAGAGCAGGAAACCGTGTTCCGATTCCAGGGGACCGAGGATGGTACCCGGCGTGGCGGACATGGCGGCGGTGTGGAGCGTCTCGGGCAATTCGGTGAGCAGCAGCGCGCGTGCTGCATAGGGGCTGTGGGCCATGGCGCAGATCGAGGCCAAGTCGTCCCCATCTTCCTGCACGCACAGCGCCGCCTCGCGCGCGGCGGCCTCGGTCTGAAAGGCGCCCATCGCAACCTCGAAGCGGAAGAAGTCGCCCCAGCGGTTGCGGAGTACATTGGTGAGCCGCTCTTCCGTGAGGACCGCAACAGCATAGTCGTTGTAGAGCCGGGCCACTTCCTCCAGCGATCGGGGCCAGTCGGCGACGATGGCGGCCAGCCGCGCGGCATCGGTCTGCTTTCGGGCCACGGCGACCCAGGCCGAGAGCTTTCGGCACCAGGTGTCGACGTATCCGGAGAAGACGGCGTCCGGCCAAATCACCCCATCGAGTTCGGCGGGCTCCACGGTGGCATCGGCGGACTCGTAGTGTTCGAGACAGGCGACGCGCTCAAGGTAATCCGCAAAATCGTCGATCGTCACGCCCCGATGGTCCATCCAGTTCTCCGTTGCCTCGACCGTGCGCAGGTCATGGTAGCGGCGGAAGGCTTCCGAGCGTTGCTGGAGGAGCGCGTCGTCCACCTCAAAGGCATCTGCGCGGGCCTGTTGGAGGCAGGCGAGTTGCGCGCGGGACTGCGCCCGGAAGGCATCGAGCTCTTCCCAATAGCCCGCAGCATCCAGCAGGTGCGCTGCGGAAAAG
>JAUIKJ010000438.1 GCA_030430835.1 Candidatus Hydrogenedentota bacterium | reverse complement strand
TAGAGCATTGCAAGAATAAAAAGCAGCACGCCAGTCAGCCCGAGCGACGGGCCGATCACGGACTGTTCGTAGCCGAAGGTGAAGGAATTGTCCCACCCATAGCGCCAGGAAAAGGTCCATCGCAGCATGGCGGGAAAGGTGATGACGTAGCTGTGAAGCAAGAGTTGCGCACCGGCCCGAAGATTCAGGACAAGGGAATGCGCAGCGGCACCCAGTATCCCAACAAGCATTCCGGGCACGCCGGCACCGCGCTGTTGGGCGAAATACGCGGCCGGCCGCTCATGCCAGCACCAGCGCGGAAACTTACGGACCGAGAGCGAGGGATCCGCCGACGCGAGCGCGTGGAGGAAGGCGGCTTCATCGGGTGCATGCCCGGCGATGCGCCACCAGCGCCAGTACGTCGTGCGCTGCATGCGCCGCCGCACCCAGCCCGCCACCAGCACCGCACCCAGCAGATGCTGCGTCAGCACGATCCCGACCAGGAAACGAAACACGCGCGCCACAGCCTGGCGCAACCTGCCGGGGGCGCGAGGGACCAATGCCGTCTCGTCGGCATAGTCGGCTTGGGCTTCCGCGACAGCAGTCATGCAAAAATACCGGCGAGGGGATCCGATTCCACATGCGGTGTGTCAAAGCCCATGATGCGGCCGATGGTGGCCGCGATACTCGTCTGGTCCACGGCCTGATCCACGATGCCGCCACGCGCGATTCCCGGGCCCATGAAATGCGCGAAGATCTCATGCGCCGACTGTGTCCCGAAATGGTGTTGGAACGGTACCGCCAGGCCACGCCGGGTGTCGCGTCCACAGTCGGGCACGATGACAAACACGGTGTCCTTACGATAGAAGGCATCCGCATCCGCCAGCGAGACGATTTGGCGAATACCCTCATCGATGATCTGGATGCCGCGGAAATAGTGGCTCGGGTTGCCCCAATGCACATAGTCGGGATCGTTGTAATTCACCATCATCAGGCGCGGACGCAGCGTGCGCATCGCACGCAGGGCCAACTCGGTGAGCAGCCGGTCGCCCCGTGGATTCTTTAATCCGGAGTCCCCATAGTCTGCGCGCCATGCTTCCCAGAACGCTTCGATCGCCGGTGGTTGCCCGGCCTCCTTCTCGGCGCGATAGTCGAGCGCCTCCATCGACGCGAGCAACTTCGTCTTCTCCGCACGCGCGTCTTCGGGCAAGGTGTTGTCAGCCAGCATACGGCGCAACAGGAAAGTCTTGTAACGGAAGAGACTGAGGACGGCGGACCGGTAGTTCACGCCAAAGAGATGGTGGTTACTAAAGGTGTAGAATTCTTCGTCCGTGCGGTCCTCCCCATTCACGATCAGCGCCTGATGCTCAGGCACCGCGTAGGCCTTGCGGAAATACTCGAAGACCGTCGGCACCGGCGCTTCGAAACGCGAGGCAAGAAACTTCTCTTCGATATCACGGTATTGGTGGTATTTGCCCGTGAGGATATAGAGCGTGCCTTCGCCATGGCTCGTGGTCGCGTTCGAGAACTGGTCGATGGTCATCTGCGGATAGAGCACCCCGCGCGGCACAATCTCGTTCAGGAAATAGGGGGACCAGGTTTTCGCGGGATCGATGGTCTCACTACGCCGGACGCCGCCGCCGAAGCGGATGATGATGACCTTGGGGCCGGTGTACTCCCGGGAGGAGGCGCGGGCCTGCGGAGCCAGCGCGACCGCACCGGCCGCGGCGGCACTGCCGGCGACGAATGCGCGGCGGGACAGCATTGGGATTTCGCGCATGGGGGTACCTCCACGTGCCTGGGGAAAGTATACGAGATTAAGCGGCAACGCTGTCGAGTCGCCGTGTATTCCCCCGTAGGATATACTCGCGGGATACGGCGCAACTGCATCCGGCAACCCCGGTTCATGTCCGTT
>JAUIKJ010000075.1 GCA_030430835.1 Candidatus Hydrogenedentota bacterium | reverse complement strand
GTGGGCACGCCCAGGAGTCCCGTGCCCGCGCCCAGCGCGAGGCCCTTGAAGGTAGCGACGCTGACGCGCAATCCCGTAAAGGAGCCCGGTCCCTTCGATACGGCGAGCGTGTCGATACTGGAAAGTGAGGTGTCCGCATCCGCGAGGAGACGCGCGATCATTGCGATCAGGCGCTCGGAATGCAGGCGATCATGCGCCAGCGTCGTCTCGGCGACGAGTGCGTCGTCGCGCCATAAGGCGATGGTGCAATAGCGGGTGCTGGTGTCCGCCGCGAGAATGGTGCTCATGTACTGCTCTTGGGGGGGCGCGGCCCGGTGCGCCACCGTGGGGTGAACTACATATGCTCGCGCGGTGGCGCGGGCGGTTCCGGTGCCGAGGGCGGCTGCTCCGGCGCAGGCGGCGGCGCCGGGCGCTCTTGCGCGACCTGCTCTTTCATGAACTTCCCCGGGCGGAACGTTACGACGCGCCGCTCCGGCACGGGAACCTGCTCACCCGTGCGCGGGTTGCGGCCGATGCGCGATGCACGCGTCTTGACTTCGAAGACGCCGAAATCGCGTAGCTCCCAGCGATGCCCCTTCGCGAGCGACTTGGCGATCGTGTCGAAGGCGCCCTCGACGATCTTCGACACATCGCTCTGGGTCATGCCGAGCTTGTTGGCAACCCGAATCACCAGTTCACGCTTGGTCATCGTCACGGGGGTGCGCCCTCCTTCCTTCCTGGTCCGAACCGCTGCGCGGGCCGGACGAACGATGGCTGGGGGCCACCATCCGCGACGGCATTATACGAGATTGCTCTATATTGGGCAAGTGCTTCATTTCCCGTATGTTACCACGGTTCCGGCTCGAATTCGAGGGGGCCGGTGCGTGTGCGTTGCACTGGCCATCTCGAAGTCGTATCGTATTTGGCCGCATGGGCTTAAAGCAAGTTAACCGCCAATCTCATGGCGAGAGGACATATATCATGGAAATTTACGGAAAGAAACTCAGTGTCAAGCAATTACGGCAGCGCGTTGGCAATCCCGATCAGATCGCCGGCGTGCGCCGGGTCTGTCTCGATGACGGCAGCGAACGGGGCGTACGCGCCGCCCAACTCCACACCGGCAGCGGACTCGATCTGACCGTGCTCCTCGATCGTGGTATGGACCTTTCCTCCGCCGCTTTTCAGGGACGCGCGATGGGCTGGCGATCCACCACGGGCGACGTCGCCCCGGCCTTTTTCGAGCCGGAAGGAATTCGCTGGTTGCGCAGTTATTTCGGCGGTCTGGTCACGACCTGCGGCCTGACCAACGTGGGGGCGCCCGTGGCAGGCAGTGAACTGAACGGCGAGGGACTGCACGGCCGAATTGGTCACACCCCCGCACGCGACGTGCAGGTGGTGCAGGACTGGGAGAAGGATGGCTATGTGCTGCGTGTAAGCGGCACGATGCGCGAGACTTCGGTCTTCGGCCACAACCTCACGCTGAAACGGACCGTGTCAACCGCGCTCGGCGCGAAGCACTTCACGATTCACGATGTGGTTACCAATGAGGGATTCAATCGCGCACCCTTTATGATGCTCTACCACTGCAACATCGGCTGGCCCGCGGTGGACAAGGGCGCGCGGTTGCTCGCGCCCACCAAAAAAATCGCACCGCGCGACCGAGAAGCCGCGGCCGGACAGGAAAAGTATGCCCAACTCGACGCGCCGACGAACGGCTATCGTGAGAAAGTCTATTACCATGACATGGCCGCTGCCCGGAATGGCGTGGTGACAACCGCCATCGTGAACGACGGCTTCGCGAAGGATCACGGCTTCGGGGTTTACCTGAAGTACCGCCTGGATCAGTTGCCGCGTTTCGCGCAATGGAAACAGATGGGCGAGCAGGACTACGTGGTCGGTCTGGAGCCCAGCAATTGCGGGGTGGAGGGGCGTGATGTGGACGAGAGTCTTGGGCTATTGCATTCTCTCGAACCGGGTGAGCAGCGCGAGTTCCACCTGGAATTCGGCGCAATGACGACGGCGGCCGAGCTCAAGGCGGTGGAAAAGGCGGTCGGAAAGACCAAACCCGTGTTCTGCGATCACTATTCTGCCTTCGTGCGTCCGCCCCAATAAGGTAAGGTGTGTAAAGTGTTAATAGCGACTATAATCTAGAATGCGCTGGACTTCGATGCTGGAACCTGCTACCCTTACGCCACTTTTGGGGAGTACCGATTGCAATGGGTTCACAGGCGGATATGCTCGCGCACAATACCGGTTCGGGCCTTCGGGCAGAGCACCGGTCGTTCGAGCGTGTCAAGGCGGGAATCAAGCTCACCCTCGGCCGGCGCTTGGAATCGGGCGGGGATATTGACCGCCCCGCCCTTTCCCGGGACATTTCCCGATCCGGTGTCGCCTGCACCACGCAGCACCGCGTGAGCATCGGCGATCGGGTGCGGGTGATGTTGTCCACCCAGGGAAGCCCGCACGCCATGGCCTTGCCGGAACGTATCTCCGGTCATGCGCGGGTGGTTCGAATCGAGCGCAAGAACAGTTCCACCCGGCTCGTCGCCCTGCGGTTTGACGAGGAAATGGCTGGGAGCATGGAACTGGGCTTCTTCATGGCCTGGCTCCTGGGCCGGGGAAACACCCCGGAACCGGCCTAGCCCCCGACCGCGTTAGTCTTTCGGCTTCGTGCCGTCTGCGGTGAAGCAACCCGCATCAAGAAAACGAAGCACCATCGCAATCGTTTCCGTGTGATTCATGATGAAGGTGTGCATCGCCTTTACGGTGCCGAAAGCGCGCATGCCCTCCATGCGCGCGTCATCCAGTCCGACCAGCCCGTCGTCGTCGCCCGGAATCGCCGGGTTCCATCCGCCGCCGTCCCCCCGAATACCGGCGATGACGCCGAATTCGCATTGGGGCACGCCCGCGCTTTTCGCGAAACCGGCTGCCCCCGTGACCAACTGCTTTCCCGCGGGGCCAGCCAGGTATTCACTCGGCCAGGAATCGAGCAAGAGATCCGCCATCTTCGCCCCCTGGTTCGGTGGCGCGATCATGACCAGGCGACCGGGTTTCGGCGGTGCTGTGGCCAGCACCTTGCGCGCAATGAGGCCGCCCATGCTGTGCGTGACGATGTTCACCTCCTCAAAGTCGGTCGATACCCGCGCGAACAGCGCCGCAAAATCCGCCGCGAGTTCTTCGAGCGGTGCACGTGTGCTCGGATAGTTCAGGTCGTAGACCGCGTCGCGGAGGCTTGTGGTCAGTGCACCGAAGGAATCCTTGGAACGGAGGTAGCCGTGCAACAGGATGCAGACGCGTGTGCTGGACAGCGTTACCTTGCCCGCGGTTCGCGCCTCGACCAAGATCGCTTCGCAGGCAGCCTCCGTACCCCAGCCACGGCGGTATCCGCCGCGGTCGAGCAGGCGGCAGTGTCCGGTCAGGGTATGCCGCTGGATCCGCCACCCACCGTAGAGATAGGTGTCTTGCCAGAGTTGTTTGCCACCCAGCGTCGGCAGGGGAATGTTGAAGCGCGGTGTATCCTGCACGGTGCTATCGGCTCCTGCAGCCGCCGAAAGGATCAACAATGCCAGGACGATCCCCGCGCATGCCGGGCGCATCAGCTCTGCTGACCAGCCGGGACAACGCCACGGAGACGCTGTTCGAGCCGCGCGTACTCCGCCTTTGCCGCGGCGTCCTGGGCCCAGGGAGCTTCCGAGGCTGAAATCTCCGTGTACAGATTCAGGCTCCCCTCGTAATCGGACAGCTCGAGCAACGCGTTGGCGCGCTGGAACTTGGCCCAATCCGGATCACGTTCCCGGCCCGACACCGGCCGACCCGTGCCCTGCGCCGAAGCGTCCATGGCCTGGGCATAGGCGTCCGCAGCCGCACGGTAATCCTGCCGGCCGTAGAGGTAGTCGCCATAGATGATGGCGGCATCAATGAGATAGGGGGTGTCCACCGTGCTTTCCTGCACGGTCGCCGCGATCTCGAAGACCATCCTGCGCGCGGCGGCGGCACGGTTTGCGGCGGTGTAGGCCTTCAGCAGGCTGATGTCGGTCGCTGGTGTGCGCGCGGCGGGGAAGCTGCGATACGCTTCTTCCAGCGTATCAATCGCGCGGCGCGGATCGATGTCCAGGTAGGTATTGCCCAATTGCATCAACAGGGCGTGGGCCTCGGTGTCGCGCAACTGCGCGAGGTTGGTGCGCGCGATGATGCCCTGGGCTTCCTCCAGTTCGCCCGCGCTCAGCAGGGCGCCCGCGGCCCGCGCGAGATCCTGGTCGTCCTGCGCCGCCTGCGCGATGGCCCGCGCGGCACCGGCCAACTTGTCGCGCAGTTGCAGCGTTTCGTAAAAGTCTGCCTGGGTGCGCAATGCGGTCAGGTGTTCCGGGCTGCCTGCACTGGCCACGACCAGGGCGTCAATCTGTTCGAGAGCCGCCTCGACTTCGCCCGCCTCAAATCTCAGCGCAGCTTCCTCGGCCGCGGCGATGATGGCTTCGGGAAGTCCGGTGTACTTGCTCTGGAGGGTCTGATAGGTGGCGCGCGCCTCGTCGTTCAAGCCGACCGTGCGCAGGTGACGCGCCGCCGTCAACAGCAGGCGCGGGTCCTCCGCGCCGAACTCATCCGCCGCACTCAGTGCCGCCGCCGCGGCGAAGGGATTGCCGTTGAGTCCATGCAGGATCCCGGCATTGCGGAGCACCGCGGGGTTCTCCGGATAGCGCACCACGGCTTCCTTGGCCATGCGCACCGCATTGTCGCGCTCGCCGAGCGCATCGAGGACCTGGCTGAGTTCGACATAGGCCCGCGGCGAAACCTCGGATTCGTCGAAAAAATTGAGCAGCGCGTTCAGCGTGTCCCGAGCAGCGTCCAACTCGCCGTTTGCACGGTAGGCCTGGGCGAGCAGCAAGTAGACGGCGTCGCTGCCTTCGGTGGTCGTTGTGGTGCTGAGGTAGGTGTCCAATTCTGCGATGGCCTGCGGATAGCGCTCCTGCTCGAATTCCAGCCGACCAATGCGCAGCACGGCCTGCGCACGATCGCCCGCGCTGGGTGCGCGGTTCATGCTGCGGATGTACAGGGTGCGGGCATCCTCCGGCAGTCCCGCCAGGGCATAGGCATCGCCCAGCAGCAGGCGGGCCTCGGTGGCATGGGGTGATCCGGGATACTCATTGATGAGCTGCTGAATTCGGTTCGCGGCCTTCGTGGGCTGCTCCAGTTGCATCGCAAGTTTTGCGGCCTCGTAGAGCAGATCGTCTTCACGTGGCTGGCCGGGGAAGTGATCCAGAATTTCGTCGTAGAGATCCTGTGCGGCGATTGGAAGTTGGTCGGAGCGGTACAGCTGCGCTTTCCAATACAGCGCATCCGGGTGCCGCGGATCCTCCGGGTAATTCTCAATCAGCTTGTTCAGGTCCGTATGAAGCTCATCGAGCAAGCGGGGATCCGGTGTGTCGAGATAGGCACCGACCTTGGCCTGCGCCTGCATGAACTCGCCCGCGACGCGTTCGGTGCCGGCCGGTGCACGTTCCATCGGTCCGGCAAGTTCCGCGAGCGCGAGGCCATAGCTGCCTTCTCCAATGTGTCGTTCCGCGATTCGCAGTGCCAGTTGCAACTCGGTTGCCGTGCCCGCGAGCAACTGCTGCACCGTAGGATCCGCCTGCCGGTTCAAGTGCAGGGCCATGAAGGTGCCTGCCCCAACCGCGAGGCCGGCTGCCAGCGCGACCGCCGCACGCAGCGCCAGGGTCATCCTGCGGCCTGAACTCGCTTTGCTCTTGGGACGAAGGGCGCGCATTACGGCCGCCGCAGGCACGGCTTTCCCGATGGTATCCGTCAGGGAATCGCCGCCTTTCTTGGGTGCGTCCTGCGCCTTGGTGGCATCCTGTACCTTGGCCGCCTCGATAAGCGCATCGAGGTCGTCCTGGGATATCAGGCGGTCGGGTTCGGCTTCGGCCTTCGTTGCGGCTGCGGGCGCTTCGCTGGCCGCGGCCGCGAGATTCTCGGACCCCACCTCGGCCGCCGCGCCCGGCCCGCTGGCTGCGCTCACCAGGGCATCGATCAGGTCATCGGAAACCCCCTCTTCCTCCGGCGCTGCCGGCGGAGCGTCTGCCGGCTCTGGCGCCGGTGGGGGAGCCGGGGCTGGCGCGGGATCGCCGAGCAGCGCTGCGACGTTGTCCTGGTCCAGCGATACCCCGCCATTTTGAACGAGTGGTGAATCGGGTTCCTTGTTGTCGAGCGGAGCTTCGTCGCTGTCACCCGCGAGCAGGCCATCCAGCGCGCCGTCCGTCTCGTCGGAGCCAGCCAGTGCGGTTGGCGTCTCCGTGACCGCACCGGCGGCCTGGGCCTCGGCGATCAACTGGTCTAGGTCTTCCTGGTTGAGACCGCCTCCGTCTTCGGGCGCGGCTGCGGCCACTTCGGAGTCGATGCCCACCATCTCGGCGATCTCTGATTCGCTGAGCGTATCGTTCTCAGCCGCGGGTGCCGGTGCCGATGATTCGTCTGCAGCCGGTACACCTTCGGCACCCGTTTCCATGGATTCCGCCAAGGCGTCGAGTTCATTCGAATCGAGCGCGAGTACTTCGTCGCCGGGCACTTGCTCTCCGGAAGGAGACGCTTCCGGCGCCGGTAGGTCTTCACCTTCCGTTGCGCCCGTCGCCGGTGGGGCGCTTTCGTCCGTGGACGCGGGAAGTTCAGCCGCCGCCCCGGTGGAGGGATCGGGGAGGAGGTCGTTTGAGCGTGCAACGAGATCGTCATCTTCGCGTGCGTTGTTCAGAATTTCATTGTCGGCGGCGCCCGCGTCCAGCGGAGCATCCTTGTCTTCTGTCCCGGGTTCTGCGGCGTCCGCATCGAAGCGCGCGCTGATGAGATCCTCATCAACGATACCGCCGTTTTCGGCAGCGTCTGCTCTGGGCGTCTGGTCTGGGGCGTCGTCTTCAGTCATGGGGTCCGCCACGCATCGGAATCACCGGGCCATTCTACAACATCTGGAGTTCCTACGCGACACATGTCGAGATATGGGGGAAGGCACGGTTACTCCCCTCCGATTTCTTTATCGGCCAGGCACCCGGGAAACTTTCGCGGCGTGCGTCAGCCGAAGTGATCGGCCAGGATCGTCTTGCGATGCGCGAAGATCTGGCGAAGTTGCCGGCCCACCCACAGGCGGTGGGCGAGTTCACCCAGCGGCCCCAAGGGCATCACGTAGCGCACCTCGTCCTGCATCAAGGTGCCCCCCTCCTTCGACTCGAAACGGTGCGTGTGGTGCCAGTAGCCATAGGGCCCGCGCAACTGCACATCCACGAAGGTATGCGGCGGATCGTACACGGTGATCAGCGTGGTCCAGCGCATCGGGAAACCATTGACCCGGACGACGTAGTCGAAGAGGGCGCCCTCACGCATATGGATGGGAGAAGGCGTCAGGATTTGCATGCCCAGCGAGGCGGGGGTAATCTGCTCCAGATTCTCCGGCGTGGCGAAGAAGGGGAACACCGTCTCGACGGGGTGGGCGAAGAACTGCTGCTGTTCAAGGATGTGTACATTCACGGCCGCTCCTTCCATACACGCGTTTAACGCCCTGCAAACACCTATCCAAACCACCCCGCTGCGCCGAACTATTCCTGCACGAAAGGTTTTCTGACATGCTATCGCGATGCCTGATTCTTGGTGTTTTGTGCTGCACGACCGCTGCCGGCGCTATCGAGGCGCCCCGTGTCCTCGTTATCGGCGTGGACGGGCTTGGCCCGATCGGCATCGAGCAGGCGGAAACGCCCCACCTGGATGCGCTTATCGCCGCCGGCGCGCACAGTTTCACTGCGCGTGGGGTGATGCCCACCTCCAGCGCACCGAATTGGGCGAGCATGATCATGGGCGCTGGCCCGGAACAGCACGGCATTATTGCGAATCCGCCGTGGTTCCCGCGGCAAGCGCGCTTCGATCCGGTGACCAAGGGCGTGGACAGCCGGCTGTTTCCCTCGATGTTTACCGTGTTGCGTGAGCAGCGCCCGGAATCGGTGCTGGCGGTGATTCATGACTGGGACGGGTTCTTCACCCTGCTGGATCGCAAGGCCCTGGACGTGCTCATTAACGGCGACGGCGAAGAGGACACGGCGCGCCAGGCGGTGCGCGTCCTTGAGGAGCAGCGCCCCGACCTCACCTTCGTACACCTGGACAATGTGGACCACGCACTGCATGGCAAGGGCTATGCAACCCCGGAATACTTCGCGGAAGTCGAGAAGGCCGATCGGCTGATCGGAGAGATTCTGGGTGCCCTGGAACGGGCAGGGATTCGCGACGAATGCCTGATCCTGGTGACCTCCGATCATGGGGGTAACGGCACGTCGCACGGCGGCAACACAAACGCGGAGATCACGATCCCCTGGATCATTCAGGGGCCAGGCATCCGCGCGGGTGCGGATCTCAATGCGGTGCCAATCAACACCTTCGACACTGCGGCGACCATCCTCGAAATCTTCGGCGTTGCCGCGCCGCGGGCCTGGATTGGTCGTCCCGTTCATGAGGCCTTTGCCGCCCGGGACTGACGCGCCCGCGGGCATTTTTTGCAGCGCTTCTTTCAATCGCCTATACTTCGCCGTTGTCGTACCGCCATCGATGGCGATCCCACCCCGAAAGGCTCCTTTCAATGCGATTCAACTGCCGAGGAATTGTGTCTGCCATGGTTACGCCGTTTACACGCGGCGGCGAATATGTCGACTTCGACAAGGTGGGCCCGCTCGCGGAAATGTTGCAGAAGCAGGGGGCTGGTGGCCTCTTTCCCTGCGGCACCACGGGCGAGGGGCTCCTGCTCAGTGCCGAAGAACGCAAGGAAGTCGTCGCTGAAGTGGTCGCGGCGGTGGGGAAGAAACTGCAGGTGATCGCGCATACCGGCGCCATCGACACGGCAACGACCATCGAACTCACGGCGCAGGCCGCGGACGCCGGCGCCCATGCCGCAGCCATTGTGGCGCCCTTCTACTACGGCTACGACGCGGCCTCGCTCAAGAACTACTATGCGTCCATTGCGAAGGCAGTACCCGGATTTCCGATCCTGCTGTACAACATCCCGGGCTGTGCAAAGAACGTGCTGGATGTGGAACTGGTCGTGGCGCTGGCCGAGAAGCACGACAACATCGTCGGCATCAAGGACAGCTCCGGCGATATGGTGCACCTTTCCCGGCTGATCGCTGCAACCCCCAAGGGCTTCAATGTGATCAACGGCGTCGATGAGTACGGCTACCAGGCCTTCCTCGCGGGGACGACCGCGGCGGTATCCGGCACGTCGAACGTGGTGCTGGATATCTACCGGAAGCTTTTCGATCAGGTGCAGCATGGCAACCTGAAGCAAGCCTGGAAACTGCAGGAAAAACTGCTTGATGCCTGCCGTTATCTCGAATACGGCCGCAAGGCGGCCGTGTTCAAGGAGGCCATGCGCCTGCGTGGTTTCGACCCGGGCTTCGTACGCCCGCCGCAGTGCGAGTTGACCGCCGCAGAAAAGAAGAAGTTGAAAGCGGCAATGAAGACGGCGGGATTGATCTAGCGCGATTCTTGGGGCCTGCCTACCTCCGCTGGCGCTTCTCTTCCGCCTTGATGCGGTTCCAGGCCGCCATGGCTTCCTCGGGGGTCGCCGCCTTGGTCTCGCCGAAGACATGCTCATGTCGGCGAATCATTTTTTCGTGCGCCGCGGCGAGCACGCGCGCCAGCGTCAGGCGGCCTTCCTCTTCCGCCGCTGCGGCAGTGGCCAATAGCGTGAAGAGCGTGTCACCAAGTTCTTCGGCAATGTCGTCGTCGGTCTCGTTGAAAGCGTCGACCAGTTCGGCCGCCTCGTCCCGGGCAAAGCCGGCAAACTTCGCCGCAGACTGCTCCCGGTCCCACGGGCATCCATCCGGGGTACGCAGATAGCGCGCCAAATCGATGAGCGCCTGAAACCAATCCTGCTCGGTATGCGGTTTTTTCCGGATGTGAGGCAAGGATTCCATGGGCTCTTCGGGCATCATAACACTCCTGTTTACAACAGGTTAAAATTAACAGTTAACAAAACTGTCGGAATTCTGTTAAAGGTTTCACCCCGCATGCCGATAATAGCGGAGGATTTGGTGACAGGACAAGGAGGTCCGGCTTATGACAGTGCAATGTTGTATCTGCAAGAAAGTCAAAGTGGATGGCGAATGGAATCGCATTTGGTCGGACTTGTCCGCGCAG
>JAUIKJ010000074.1 GCA_030430835.1 Candidatus Hydrogenedentota bacterium | reverse complement strand
GGAGCTGAAGAAGTTGCAGGAAACCGACGGCGTTGGCAAGGACGGCGTGCGTCTTGGGGTAAAGGGGGGCGGTTGTTCGGGATTCTCCTATGTGCTTGAGTTTGATGCCGCGCGCGAAGGTGACAATGTCATCGAGCACGACGGCCTGAAGTTTTTCATGGATCGCAAGTCCGCCATCTACCTGAAAGGCATTCAACTCGACTATCGGGCCGGCCTGCAGGGCAAGGGCTTCGCGTTTCAGAATCCCAACGCCACGAGCACCTGCGGCTGCGGCGAATCCTTCTCCGTCTAGTATTTCCCCTATCGTATGACGGTACGCCGCGAGATAGAGACCGTCCGGAGTAACGCAGGCATCTGGTCCCGTGCGGACCACACTATCCTCCAGTTCCGGGGCAAGGACGCCGTCGCCTGGCTGCACGGTCAGACCACCAATGACATCCGCGGCCTCGCTTCGGGGCGTGGCAACCTGAATGCCCTGCTCGACCGGCAAGGCCGCGTTCTCTGCTTCTTCACGGCACACCGCTGGGAGGAAGAAGTCTGGGTGATCATCGAGAAGGTTCAGGTTGCTGCCCTGCTCGATCGCATCGAAAGCCATCTGTTTCTGGAAGACGTGCACTATGAGGACGTCGGCGCAGACACGCCCCAGATCCTGATCGAAGGGCCGCGAAGTCTGGTCGCGCTCGATGCGCTGCTGGCCGAAGAGGGCGGCAGCGCGGCGGACCTGCCTGCTGAGCCCAATGCCTTTACTCCCGCACGTCTGCTGGGGTACGAAGTGCTGGCCTTTCACCTGAGTGAGAGTGGTGAGGACGGCTACCTGATTGTGCCCGCGCCTGATGAGGCCGAGGCCCTGCTGGCGGCCTTGCGCGAGCGCCTCATCGCGTTCGGGGTGGAGTCGATCTCCGGGCCTGCTCGCGACACCCTGATCTTTGAGTCCGGCCTACCGCGTTTCGTGCCGGATATCGGTGCGGAGGTTGTCATCGCGGAGACCCCCCTGGAAGGTCTTGCCGTGAACTACGAGAAGGGCTGCTATCTTGGCCAGGAAGTGGTCGCGCGGCTTCGGGCCTACGCCACGCCGAAGTACTACCTGACCGGCCTGATGGCGGTGGATGACACGCAGGGCTTTCCGGCTGCGGGAACGCCCTTGTACCGGAATGGCAAGCGGGTGGGAGAGATGCGCCGGAGCATGTTCGCGCCGACGCTGGGCCGCTGGGCCGCGATGGCCTACCTGGGCCGCGACGACCGTACCCCCGGCACGCGGCTCACCCTGTCGGCGGCGGATGGGACAGAGACCTTCGAGGCGGAGGTACAGCCCGTGCCGTTATACGCGCCACCGGAGCGCCAGGATTTCGCGCGCCGCCTCTACGACGAGGCGCTGGCGCGTTTCGAGGCTGACGCCGCGGACGAGGACGAATCGTCCATCGAATACCTGCGCGAAGCATTGGTACTCGCGCCGGACTTCGAGGATGCCTACGAAGCGCTGGGGGTGATCCTGCACCGGCATGGGCGCACCGACGAGGCCGTCGAGGTCATGCTGCGACTTGCGGATATGAACCCCGACTGCGTAATGGCCCACACGAATCTCTCGGTGTTCTATGTGGCGAAGGGGCTCATCGCCGAGGCCGAGGCCGAGAAGGCGAAGGCCGAACACCTGTCCATGAAGCGGGCGCTGAGCGAACGGCAGGCCGAGAAGCTGGCGGAGGAAGAACGCGCCCGGCACCGCGCCGAGGCGGAAGAACGCATCGCCATGTTCCAGGAAGTCATCGAGATCGATCCGGAAGATCCCGTGGCGACCATGGGATTGGGACAGGCCTACATCCAGCTCGACCGTTTTGCCGACGCCATCCCCTGGCTTGAGACGGCGACCCGCATCAACAAGGACTACTCCGCCGCCTGGCTACAGCTGGGCAAGTGCCACGAGTTTCTTGAACACTCCGCCGAAGCCCGCGCCGCCTACGAGGCCGGGATATCCGCGGCGAGCCGGAAAGGCGACCTGATGCCGCTGCGTGAAATGGAGCGGCGGCTAAAGGCGTTGGGCGCCGGCTAGTACGCTTCGGGCATCGGTGCCGGTTGGCCGACGGTCATTGCTATGCGCCATCGATGGCGCACCCGCACACAAAAATCGGTGCCGCCGTGGGGGGTGAGTGGGAGGGAGACGGAAGGTAGGCGGCACCGAAAGTGGAGAGCCCTCGCTGAAGCTAGGTCAACGAGCGGCCGGTTAAACTGTCTGAGAGCTTGCCGAGGCTGCTGAAGAAGGCCGCGACTCGGTCAAGGATGTAATCCACGCAATCCTGAAGAAGTTTCGCGAAATCGTTGGCCATCGCTACTGTCCTCCAGGTTGACTCCTGTCCATTGGTACCCGGATGCGCGAACTTCGTTACATCCGTCTTGCCCCTACACCGGCGCATGCGTACCACGGTAGAACTTGACGCGGAATGCCCGCAGGTATTCACGTGCGCTGGCGATCGAAGGCCGGCGCGCGTGAGAAGGTTTCGGGGGATAGCGGCGGGGAGCGTGCCTAGAGTGCGACTTCGCCCCCGGAGTTGGGGACCACCACGCCGAAGAGTACGGCGTAGAAGGCGATGGCAAGGCCGAGAAGCACCATGCCGTTGCCGCGGGTAAGCTGGTAGTCGCGGCGGAGCATCAACAGCATGGCACCGACGACGACGAATACAGCGGGGAACATAAAGTAGACGTCGACCTTTTCCGCGGTCAGGGGATGGGCCACGGCCGACAGGCCTGCCACCCAGCAGATGTTCAGGACATCCGCCCCGAGGATATTGCCAATGCCGATGCCACCGGCGCCCTTGCGCGCCGCCGTGACGCAAGTGGCAATCTCCGGGGTGGAGGTGCCGATCGCCGTGACGGTCAGTCCCATGACCACGTTTGACATGCCGATGCGGAGCGCGATTCCCTCGGCGCCCAGCAGAAGCAGGTGACTACCGAACAGGACACCGGCAAAGCCGACACCGAAGAGGAATGCGATCTTACCCAGACTCATATTGGCGATCTTTTCCTCGATTTGGTGGACCTCCTCCTGGATTTCCTCGGGCTCAATGCCTTTCTCCTCCTTGCGGCGCTTGACCTGGATATAGGAATAAACCGTGTAGGTTGCGTACATTCCTACGAGGAGAGCGCCCTCGGCGCGGCCCAGGGTGCCGTTCAGCGTGAAGACGAAGGCGCAGCCAATTACGAAGAGGAGAAAGGCCGCCGTGGTGCGGAAGATTCCGGGGTCGGCCCGGAGGGGGATCAATGAGACGACCGCGGCCAGACCCAGCGCGACCGACGCGTCGATAACCACGGATCCCACCGCATTGCCGAGGGCAGTCTCCGGCCTGCCCTTGAGGGCCGCCATGAGGGAGGTCATCAGTTCCGGCGAGGTCGTGGCGATGCTGACCAGTACCATACCCACCAGCATCTGCGGCACGTGCATCCGTTCGGCCACGCCGACGGCACCCTCCACAAACCAATCGGCGCATTTCCAGAGAATGAGCACAGCGAAGACGAGGTAGAGCAATTCTTTGGCGAGCGCGAGATCCAAGGCCGGTCCTTCCATGGCTGAGGGGGATACGCAGGAGGTCAGGGTGCCGCACCTGCGAACCCCCTTATAATACAAGAAACGGCGGCACGAATGCCGCCGTCCTGTATACCGTTTCGGGAGATGGTTTATTCGGCCTTGGCCTCATGGGTCCGCCCGGATTCCGGGAGCGTGTCGGGGACTACGGTCATCTTCGTCGTGGTGCCGAACGGCATGCCGAGTGCGCCGGGCAACCGCAGCTCGACGAAATACGCCGTCCAGCCGGTATCCGGATCATGAACGTTGAACGTGACGCCGCCCTCACCGTCCAGTTCGGTGCTGCTCCATTCCGAGCGGCGGAAATCACGATTATCGGACTGGGCCGTCCAGAGGAGGGCCGTGCCCCCTTCCACGTCCCACCGAACGTCCAGGCTGTTCACCGAATCCTGGGTCCAGTGCAGCTTCGGGAAGTCGCCCCCATTGAGTTGCTGGTGGTAAAACTCCGCAATCGTGGCGACCCCCTGCAGGTTTACATCATGGCCGACGTTGGCCTGATAGTAGAGGTGCTTCTCGCCGACCAAATCGTCGAAGTAGAAGTTGGCCGCGTCCACCGTCCAGTAGGGATCGTTCGCGCCCAGGACAATCAGCTTTGGCAGGGTAAGTACGCCGCGATAGGCATAGGGGTCCACCATACTTGTGAGCTCGCGGCCCAGCGGTGTATCCATCTTCGATTGCAGGCCGCGCTCGGTATACTCCGAGACCTCCTCGCTGTACCCGCCATACACCGCGAGTTGGTGTTCCATCTGCGGCTTCATGTTCAGCGTGTCGATGACCACCGGCGCGATCGCGCAGACGCGCGGGTCCGCGACCGCAGAGAGCCAGGAGGTCCATCCCCGCTTGGAACCCCCGGTGAGGACGAACTGCTGCAGTGTGCGCCCGGCTTCCGCCTTGGCCACGCTGTTCATGGTGTCCATCGCACGTACCGCGCTCTTGACCATGGGGAAGAGCAGGGGCCAGCTGTCATCGCCCGTGGTGAGCCACTGCTCCTGGGTATACGCAATGATGTGGTCTTCAGTCATGCCGTCGAAGAGCGGTTGATTGGGCACCTGCTGCAGGATGCCGAGCACGGAGCCGGTCTTCTCCGCAATCATCAGCATGGCGCGGGACTCGCTGTCCGTCAGCGCGGGCGGGGTATCGGTATTGTCCTCGCCGTCAATGAAGAGCAGCGCCTTCTTGTGGTCGCCGACATTGTCCGGGATCAGAATAGTCAGCCAATGCTGCCAAGTGAGTCCCTGCCAGGTCTGGGAGGTGAGCCGGACCATGTGGGCCGTGGTGCCGTCGAGATCGCGGGACTCGGTAATCTCAAAGGCATAGCTGTCGTCGGGTGCCCCGACATAGTCGCGCAGGCCGCCGGCCGCGGCGGGAATGGCGATCAGGCAGGCCAGCAGCAGTGCAAAGACGATTCGGTACACGGTGGATCTCCTCGTGTTGTTGGGGCTTTTCCTGTAGCGGGATCGACTGGATCGGGCCCGGCCCGGTTTCGGTGATCAACCTTTCTGGTGGCCGCTCCACTGGACGGCGGTGCGGCCGGGCGTGTTGCCGCTGTCCGACTCCAGACTCGCGCGTATACGCAGGTAGGAGTCGAAGCGGGCCCGGTGAATCGCGCCGTCCTCGACCGCGGCCTGCACCGCGCAGCCGGGCTCGTGCATGTGGGTGCAATCCCGAAACTTGCAGCCACGGGCCGCATCCCCAATCTCGGGGAAGAACCAGGCGACCTCCTCTGGGCCGACCTGCCACAATCCCAGCGCGCGGATGCCGGGCGTGTCGATAACCCGAATGCCGCCTTCAAGTTCATAGAGGCGTCCGCCGGTGGTGGTGTGCCGCCCACGCTGACTGGACTCGCTGACCGGCTGTGTGTGGATGGTCATGTCGGGATCAAGGGCATTGAGCAGACTCGACTTGCCGACGCCACTGTGGCCCGAGAGCACGGCGAGCTTCCCGCGTAGGCGATCGCGGAGCGCGTCGAGTCCGGTGCCGGTCTCGCAACTGGTCAGGGTAACATCGATGCCGAGCTCGCGGTAAATCGAGAGCGCCGTCGGCGTCTCGTCGACGAGGTCAATCTTGTTGATGCAGAGCAGCGGCGTCACGCCGCCGATCTGTGCGGCGATCAGGAAGCGATCGACCAGACCCGGACGAAAAGGTGGGTCCGCCGCTGCCGCCACCACCACCAAGACGTCCGCATTCGCCGCGAGCACCTGCTCTCCGATGCGCGCATGCACACCGCCGGGCCGACTCAGGCGCGTGCGCCGGGGGGCGACCCCGCGAACGATGCCCTCCCCGCCTTCATCCTCCACCAGCACCTCATCGCCCGGCGCGATCAGCGTGGCGTCGTTTTCCTTCAGGCGCTCGTCGATGAGGCAAAGCCGCTCCTCGTCGCCCTGCTGGACAAAGGCCCACTTCTTTGCATGCGCGATCACCAGCGCGTTCGGCGTGAAGTCCTGCGGCAGCGGGTCCTGTTCCCCCGCACTCTCCGGCAGTTTCACCAGCGCGCGCCGATGCTTCGCCAGATCATGCGTGAAGGACTGTTCGTGGTTGTTCTCCCAGTCCTTTGTCCGTACGCGCCGGCGCTTTTTCTTTTCGAGCTTTTTCTTTTTCATGGTGGTGCGGGGACATTCTACCCCAAGAAGGACGCTGGTTCATGCGCATTGGTTGCACGCGCGCGGCATGGCGATATTACCGCCCTTGTTCTCGTTCCGACGCTACGCTTCGTGTCCTTTGTTCTTGTGAAGCGGAGCTTCGCGGGCAAGGGTACAAACCGGAGACATGGGTTACACATTGATCCGAGGACATGGGTTACACCTATTGCATGGAGGACTTTGCCTTGGTACAAAGCGGAGACGTGGGTATCACACTGGGAAGCGCGCCATCCCATGTCATTTCGACCGGAGGGAGAAATCTTTGGACTGCTCCCTTCGGTTGAAGTGACATGGGGTGGGGTGTGCTGTCGTCAATATCGTCTAGATCAAGCGATGCGTCTTCAGGCTTGGGCGTATACCACGGTCGCTTCCCGCACGATCGGATTTGGCAATGCACCGTGCTTCGCGACTTCGGCGCGGAGGCGGGCGACACCCTCCGCGAACTCTTCCGGCGGGAGGAGATCGTAGGTGGAGATGAAGCGGTCGGCGACGCGCCCGACGTAGTCGGCGTCGATGGGGCGGGGCGGGGATTCCACGTCGGTGGCGTGTACCTCCGCGAAGCCGGCGCGGCGAAGCGCGGCTTCGATCGCGGGAATATCCTGGAAGCGGGCGCAGTCGACCGCAGCGAAACTCGGGAACCAGGCGTTCATCGGGTGGCGGCGGATGAAGTCGTGGCTGACGGTAACGAAGGCGGCGGTGCCGCCGTCGAGCACGCGGTGGCACTCGCGGGCGAGCGCGTCGAGGTCGCCGATGTGGTGGAGCATATAGGTGGCGAAGAGGAAGTCGAATGCGCCGTCGGCGAAGGGCAGTGCGACCGCGGAGGCATTCACGCGCGTGGCGGGGATACCCTTGGCCGCGTGGCGCGCGAGCATCCCGCGCGAACGGTCGAGCGCGACGAGGCGGCACGGAAGGTCTTCGAGGAAGGGCGCGGTGTTGTTGCCCGTGCCCGCGCCGAGTTCGAGCACGCGCTCGGCGTCTGCCGCGCGCGCAAGGCGCAGCAATTCGCCGAAGTAGGGGCCGCGCCCCTGCCGGTGGGTGTCGTAGTCCGGCGCGATGCGGTCGTAGTCGATGGGCGTGGCGCGCTTGTCTGGATGAGAAGGGTTCAAGTAGCGTCGAGTCCTTCATTCTTGGGCGTGGGCAATGCGCATGATCGGTGATCCGCTTCTTGTCCCCCTTTGAAGGGGGTGCCCGCAGGGCGGGGGATGTGACCCGACAGAATTCGTCTGGAGCGCCGGTTATCGCGAGAGTTTACATCCCCCTTGATCCCCCTTCAAAGGGGGACAGGATCCACGTTCCCACGTGCTAACTATGCTGCGCAAGCGAAGCACTTGCCACAGCATTTCGCTTAGTCGCGCTCGTGCGAGACGCGCTTGCCGATGTAGTCGCTAACCTCGGCCATGGGGATGCGGACCTGTTCCATGCTGTCGCGTTCGCGGATGGTGACGGTCTCGTCTTCCTTGGTGTCAAAGTCGACACAGATGCAGAAGGGCGTGCCGATCTCGTCCTGGCGACGGTAACGGCGGCCGATGGCGCCAGCGTGGTCGTAGTAGGTGTTGAACTTTTTGCGCAGCGTGCGCTCGAGATCCTGGGCGATTTCGGCCAGGCCCTCTTTCTTTACCAGCGGCAGTACGGCGGCCTTGATGGGCGCGAGCTGCGGCGCGAAGCGCATCACCGTGCGGGTTTCCGTCTTGCCGTCTTTGCCCGCAGGGACTTCTTCCTCGCAGTAGGCGTCGCAGAGCACAGCCAGCGTGGCCCGGTCCGCGCCCGCGGAAGGCTCGAGCACGGTCGGGATGAAACGCTCGTTGCTCTCCTGATCGAAAAAGGAGAGATCCTTCCCGGACTTCTTGGAGTGGGCGGTCAGGTCAAAGGTGCCGCGGTTGGCGAGGCCCTGCAATTCGCCCCAGCCAAAGGGGAAATCGTACTCGACGTCGACGGTGCGCTTGGAATAGTGTGCGAGCGATTCCTTGGGATGCTCGTACCAGCGCAGCTTGTCCTCGCTCAGGCCGATGTCGAGGTACCACTGCCAGATGTCTTTCTGCCAGCGGGCGAACCACTCCTCTTCCTCCGCTTCGCGGCAGAAGAACTCGATCTCCATCTGCTCGAACTCGCGGCTGCGGAAGATGAAGTTGCGCGGGTTCACCTCGTTGCGGAAGCTCTTGCCGACCTGCGCGATGCCGAAGGGCACCTTCACGCGGGTCGAGGAGTAAATCTCTTTGAAGTCCACGAAAATCGACTGGCAAGTTTCCGGGCGGAGGTAGGTGTTGACCGCCGTGTCCTCGCTCACGCCGAGCTGCGTGCGCAGCATGCTGTTGAAAGCTTTGGGCTCAGTCAACTCGCCGCCGCACTCGGGGCAGTTTTCCGTCTCGAGATGATCGGCGCGGTAGCGCTTCTTGCAGTCCTTGCAGTCCGTGAGCATGTCATGGAAGGCCTCGACATGGCCGCTGGCCACCCACACGTCGGGGTGCATGATGATGCTGGCGTCGAGGCCCACCATGTCGTCGCGCTGCTGCACGAAGACATACCACCAGTCATCCTTCAGGTTGCGCTTGAGTTCAACGCCGAGCGGCCCGAAGTCCCAGCAGCCGTTGACGCCGCCGTAAATGCTGCTCGACTGAAAGATGAAACCCTTGCGCTTGCAGAGACTGACCAGCTTGTCCACGATTCGATTCCCGATGGTTGGCGTACGCCGGCCGCCCATGCCGCGGCGGGCGCTAGAAAAAAACGGCACCCCGCGGCGCGGGGTGTTGAGGCGTGCTAAGTGTAACGGGCAGAGCAGGTTGAATGCAACGCTGCGCCTAGCTTTCGGCCTTGGACTTGAGGATCGGCTTGGCGGGCGGCCGATCACGCTGCGCCAGTTCCAGGGCGCGCTGCAAGCGATCGAACTCGCGCCGCAGCACCCGGTAGCTGGCTTCAAGCTGATCCACCGCACCATCGCGGGCGAGGCCTTCCAGGTCCAGGGCCGCCTTGCGGACGCGGCGTCCGCCGAGGGAGGCGGCCGCACCCTGAACCGAATGCGCGATGCGTGCGACCTCTTCCGCATCGCTGTTCCCGACCGCGCGCTCGATGGTGGCAATCTTCTCGGGCATGTGCTCGAGGAAGACCTCCGCGATGCGCTTGAACATGCCCATTTTGCCACCCGTGATCCACATCGCCTGCTTCATGTCGAGGACCGGCATCTCGCCGTCGTCCGTGAGCGGCATCGCATCGAGGGAGGGGGACTCCGGTCCTTCCGGCAGCCAGCGCCGGAGCACTTTGAGCAGAGTTTCCGGGTCGATGGGCTTGGAGATGTAATCGTCCATGCCCGCGTTGATGCATTTCTCCCGGTCGCCCTTCATCGCGTGTGCGGTCATGGCGATGATCGGCGTGGCGTGTTCGGCGCTTTGAATCTTGCGAATGGCGGCGGTGGCCTCGAAGCCGTTCATGCCCGGCATCTGGCAATCCATGAAGACGGCGTCGTAAGTGGATTCCTGCACGCAACGAATCGCCTCGTGCCCGTCGGAGGCGATGGTCACCATGCAGCCGAGGCCTTGAAGTATTTCGAGCGCGACCTGCTGGTTGACGAAGTTGTCTTCGGCGACGAGGATGCGCGCTTCGAGTCGGGTGGACAGTTCGCCCGAGCGTTCGCCCGCGGCCTCGCGGCTCTCCGCGAGGCTGTGCCGGGTTACGAGCCCAAGGTCGCGGCCCGAGGTGCGGGCTTCGTAGAGCGTCGCAAGGGCATCCACCAGTTCCGCGTGGCGCACGGGCCGGGTGAGGTATGCGGCGAATCCCAGCTCCAATACCCGTTCCGCGTCACCGCGCTGGCCCAGGGCCGTCAACAAAACCAGATCGGTGCGTCCAAGTTCCTCGTCGTTCCGCGTGCGTTCCGCGATCTCGGTCCAGGCCGGGTCGGCAATCTGATCGTCGATCAGGGCAAAGTGATACGGTCGCCCCTTGCTGGCCGCATCGCGCA
>JAUIKJ010000437.1 GCA_030430835.1 Candidatus Hydrogenedentota bacterium | reverse complement strand
AGGCGGCGCCGTCGGGGTTGGCGGTGATGGCGAGATTGTCGCGCGCCCCGGGGATGTAGGTGTCGTTCAGAAAGGCGCGGTAATCGGCAATCGCCGGATTGATCTTTTCCGCGACCAGCGCGGTCGCGGCCGCCTTGAACTCGTCGTCGCCTTTCTCCCGGAAGTAGGTGTGCACCACGCCCCAGCCACGCCCGAAGAGCGTGAAGGCTTTCTCGGAATCGACAATGGCGAGATAGTCGAACTGGCTCCGGTCGGCAGGAACTTCGCCGCCATTGAACCAATCGTCGATATGTTGCGCGGCGATTGCGTCGAGCTCCTGGCGCATGACGTGGTTGTCATACAGGGCGTAGGCGACCCAGGCACCAAAGACGCCAATGATGGCGAGCGAGAGATAGATATCGCGGCGGCGCACGATGATTTCCATGGGGTCCGATTCCTGTACCGCCTGTGCCTTCCACGTACAGTGTTGCCATGCTGGGCTTGCCGTAGCGCGTGGAGGGGCAGAGGGGTGCCGGTTGCGACGGCCCGCACTTCCGGTGCGGGCGTCCGTTCACGAGAAGGTGAGGTTAACCGGCGAGGACAGGTGGGGCACGGCCGCGGGATGCGCGCGTCGCGATGTGGCGCAGGTTGACGTCGGCGTCTGCGACGCGCGACGAAGCGTACACGTAGGGCAGACCGTGGGACACCGGAAGCAGGGTCTTGCTGTGGCCGGCGGCCTGGAGGGATTCGCAGAACCGGCAGTGGTCGGCATCCGCCCGGGAATCTACGGCGTAGGCCCCCTGCGGCAACGGGTGCGACCCGTGGTCATCCCCGCCACAGCGGTGTCCCGCGTGGGCGGACAGGCTGCCATGATCGTGCCCCGGGTCAAGGAATAGGTGCAGCGCGGGCAGCACGGGCTGCACGAGAAGCGCCAGCGCCAGCATCAAACCGACACCCATCACCGCTCGCGCGTATTGCTGCTGCATCCGCATGCCATCCTCCGGATTTCAATTTGGTAATGATAAGGCAATATCGTTAAGTTGTCAAGGTGATTCGCGGCCACTTCGGGCATCAACCATTGCGGCCCCGCGCAACGCCTGGCCTTTGCGCGGGGCCAAAGCGAGCATCTGATGGATCATCCTGGCGCCCCGGTTATCCGATTGAAGAAATGAAGGTCGTTTCGGTTGTGCGGGGCGCGAATCCGGGTTCGTGCTGCTTTCGCGCCTAGTTGTACAGCGGACTCATGGCGGCTTCTTCCTCGGCGTACATGGGATCCTCGAAGCTGCACCAGTGTTCCGGGCCCGCTTCCATTTCTGCGTCGGTGAGCAGACAGGACGCGAGTTGCTCGGTGATGCGTGCCTCGTCCAACTTCTGGCCGATAAAGACCATGCGCTGGCTTCGGTCACCGAAGGCCTCCCGGAGCGCGTTTCGCGCGTCCGCCAGTGCCTCCGGCGTGAGGTCCCAATCGGGCTGTGGAATCGCGTCCCACCAGTAGCCCGCACTGCTGATGTGTACCAGTTTCCCCGCCTGGGACCACTCAAAGACGGTGCTGCTCCGTGTCGCCAGCCAGACGAAGCCCTTGGAACGCAGAACGGGATCGAGCAGTTTGTCGTCATGAAGCGTGTCCCACAGGCGGCGAGGGTGAAAGGGACGCGTCGCATTAAAGGTGAAGCTGGAGATCCCGTACTCTTCGGTCTCCGGCGTCTCGTGGCCACGAGGCGTTGCAAGCCAGTCTGCGTGCTGCTCGGCATCGTCCAAGCGGAACAGCCCGGTGCCCATGACTTCCTTGGTGGGAACCTGGCCATGCTCACTGCGAATTATCTTCGCGCGTGAGTTGAGTTGTGTCAGGAACCGTTCAAGGCCAGCGAGCTCCTTCTCCGAGACCAGGTCGCATTTGTTGAGAACGATGATGTTGGCGAA
>JAUIKJ010000073.1 GCA_030430835.1 Candidatus Hydrogenedentota bacterium | reverse complement strand
GAGTTGAAGTTCTTCGGCGGCATCGAAGTCTATGTCGACGGAAAGCGATACGAGCACACCCAGAAAATGTGCTACAAGGCGGTCATGCTGCAGGACCTGCCGAACCTCGGCTTCACCTTTGGCTACACGAATGCTTCTTGGACCCTGAAGTCGGACATTACGAGCGAATGGATCTGCCGCGTCCTCAACCACATGGACGCAAATGGGATGACCACCGTCACGCCCGTCAATCAGGACGACAGTGTGCTACCGGGTGACTTTCTCGATTTCCAATCGGGCTACGTGCAGCGCGCCCTGAACGAATTTCCGAAGATGGGAAGCAAGTCACCGTGGAAGCTGAAACAGCTGTACCCCGCGGACATGATGATGCTGCGCTTCGGCAAGCTCGAGGACGGCGTCCTGCACTTCAGCACCGGAACCCAGACACGAAATCCGGCACAAACAGAAGCGCTGGTCTAGCAGCGCTCGGGTCGCGGCTGACCGTGGCACACACCCGCAGTACGCGTGCCGGTGCCATACAGGGGACTGCAACAGGACGCACCATGGTTTGAGACCAGCAACCATGGAGGCCTCCGATGCGTTATACCCGCCATTATGAGATGCGTCAGGATCCCGGCGCTACGACGACCTCAGCCCTGGAACCCGCACTGCTGGCGCTTTCCTGGGATACCATTCTTCGTGACCTGTACTTTACGCAGGATACCGGGTGCCCGGAGGATGCCCCCGGACTGCTGGAGGCTTTCCAGCAGCGCGTGCGCACCGAACTCGGTGAGGCACTCGATGATGCTGCGACGGCGTTGGAGCAATCCTTGCAGCGCCTCTGTGTCGAATCAGGGGTGGAAACCTTCACGCAACTTGCAGGTGTGGTGCCCGATGCCACCGCGCGGGATCGGATCCGACAGGCAATGAAAGCGGTCGCGCGCGAACTTGCGCGCAAAGCGCTCGACCGCGCGCTGGATGAGCTATTGGAGCAGATTCACCAGCGAATCCTGGCCACATGCAGCGCCGCTGGCCTCATCGAAGAAATTCGTGCGCTGATCCGTCGTCTTCTCAGCAAATCGGAATTGGAAGTGTTCGACGTGCTCACGGGCACGGTATGCGCAAATTCAGACCTCGCTGCATCGGCCCGTTCCACGGGTTCCGATGCCGTTGCCTATCTTCTCCGAGCGCGGTCAAAAGAATGGGTCACGGAGAGTGACAAGCGGGTGTGCACTATCTGCCTCGGGAACAAGGTGATAGGAGAGCTCCCGCTGTCCTCCCGGTTTCCAAGCGGCCATCCGACGCCGCCGGCGCATCCCGGCTGTCGATGCTGGCTACGCTACCACACCGGCACCCCCTTCTGGGTGACACTGTGAGATCACGCTGCCGAAGCCTACGCCGCGCCCGCAGCCGAACACGCATCTTCGGACGCGTGCCGATACCGCGGCAGGATCTCCGCTTGTCAGACCGCTACACACTCCACGGACTACGATAGTCCCGCGTCAACCATGCCTCATCGCCGCTGCCGCGGGCGAAGCGCATCTTCTTCGGTTTCCACTTGAACGCGCTGTGGTTGTAGTAGGCCTGGTTCATCAGGTGGCAACAGATGGCGCTGCGGCCGCCGACCTCTTCGTTGGTGATCGGTTTGGTGCGCGAATAGACGCAGTCGACAAAATCGCGGATATGGTCGCTGCTGCGGTAGAGCTGGACCTTGGCGTCTTTCAGGAAGTCTTCCTGCACCTTGACGATGACGGACTCGAGGGAGCCGCCGCTCTCGCGGTCGACGAAGCTACCGATCACTTCGCCGTTGAGGATGAATTCGAAGCGGCCACGATTTACCTTCACCTCGCCATTTTCACCGTGGAAGTGGACGCCGAAGCCGCCCTTGTGAATGACGCGAATGTTGCGGCCATAGTGCAGTTCCGCGCCTTCGACCGCATTCGGATCATCCGGCGGCACGACTTCGTCCGGACCGCTGTCGTCCATGCCTAGGCCCCACTGCGCAATATCGAGATGGTGCGCGCCCCAGTCGCAGACCATGCCGCCGCCGTATTCCTTATAGTTGCGCCAGTCCGGGAAGTGGTCGTGCATGCCGCGCGGACTGAGCACCGAGCTGTAAGGCCGCAGCGGACCGGGACCGCACCACATATTCCAGTCGAGTCCCGGCTCCATGTCTTCTTCCGGCAAATCGCAGGGCACGCCGGGAGGGCCGAAGCTGCATTCGACGTGGCTGATCTTGCCGATGATTCCGTTGCGCACAAGTTCGCAGGCGACACGAAATTCTTCCATCGAGCGCTGCATGGAACCGGTCTGCAGCACACGGTCGTTGTCGTCCACGGCTTCGATGACCGCAACCGATTCGTGAATGTTGTGGGTCAGCGGCTTCTCGCAATAGACATCTTTGCCCGAACGCAACGCGGCGAGCATCGGGATCGTGTGCCAGTGGTCGGGGGTGGCAATGCAGACCGCGTCGATATCGTCGCGCGCGATCAAGTCGCGAAAATCGTTATACGCCGCGCACTCCTCGACCCCTAACTCGGGACGGTTTGCGTAGTATCCGGTAATCCGCTCTTGCGCATTCATACGCCGTGTGGTGTCCACATCGCACACCGCGAGCACGCGGCACCGCTTGTCCCCCAGGAACCCGCCGAGCAGTCCCCGGCTCTGCTTGCCCATGCCGATGAACCCCACATTGATGAGTTCGTTCGGACTCGTCTCTGCCGACCACACACGGGACGGCAAAATAAAGGGTACGGCGGAAAGAGCCGCGGCTTGTTTCAGGAAATCTCGGCGCTTGGTGGACATGGTCGTGTTCCTTATGATGGCGTTGCCGCGAATCGGCATCGGCTCGGGAATCCGGGGAGTATGCGACGCTGGGACAGCCGTGTCAATTCGGGACGCGGGCCGCGATGTCACCGGCCGCAAGCAAGACGAAGGAGCGCCAACCCTTAGCCTGCGGCGGGACAGAAGCCGTCTTCGCCGTCGACACAACTGGCGTATCCGCCGGCGTTGTAGAACTGGATGAAGCGAAGCAGTTCGGAGAGATTAATGATCCAGTCCTGGGCGTTGTAGTCGCTGGCGTGAGGCACACAATTCTGGGCGGCACCGTCCGATCCGGGGTCGAAGCCGTCTTCCGTGGCGCCGCCACAGTGGTAGCCGCCGGAATTGTAGAACTGGATCACACGGAGCAACTCGGAAAGGCTGACCAATCCGTCGTCATCCGTATCGCCCGCATGCGCCACGCGCCAGGCAGACTGCGCGTTGGCATTCGGGATGAGTGTAACGGCACCTTCCCCGCGCAGCGCCAGCACCGCGCCGCCGTCCAGCGCGGCCATCTGTTGGGTGACGGCCAGCGGCAGGAAGGTCTCTCCAACGAAGTGCCGTCCGTCAAGTCGATCCAGATCGATGAGCAGTCCCAACGCGCGGCCGTTCTCAACCGGATGCGCCCCGGAAACAAAGAGCGCGTTCCCAGCCTGCACCACGTAATCGACCTGTTCCCAAAGCCCGAGGTCGACAACCGTGCGTGTCCCGCCTACGTCGTCCGGCTGGTAGGTGTGCAGTTCGACCGGGCGCAGTGCAAAGGGCTCGGCCTGTGATCGCGAACTCAGGAGCAGCACAACGCGATCACCCCAGACGAAGCTGCCGTGCAGGCTGATGTCGTATCCCGGCGCGGCCTCGGGCACCATGCTGCGGTAAGTGGTCTGCGTCACCTGCTCGGTCCACGAAGCCCAGTGCCCGGAAAGATCACCGGCGACGACATCGGCAATCACCGAGAACATGGCAGAAATGGCGGCGTCGATGCCGGCATGGTAGGCACCGGAAAGGGCGGCCTTCGCGGCGATTGGATAGGCTTCCAGCAAAAGCGGCGTAGCGATACCCGTGGCCACGTCGAGCCCGAGTAACCATTGGGCAATACAGTCGCCGTCGAAGGCGTTGAGCACGTTCGTCAGGTAGGCCCCGAAGAGGGACTCGGCGTGTACTTCCAGCACAAAACCATCCAGCAGTCCCTCGAGGTGCGCGCCCATGGTGGTGCTGAGGTCGAACTGTTCGGTGAGGTAGAGATAGAGCGCCGCGCGCAGACTCAGGTCCGGCGCGGTGAAGCCATACAAGGCCTGTAGATGACCGATGAGATAGGCCTCGACATGCCCGCCGATCTGTAGGGGCAAAACCGAGGCATCAAAGAACAAGTCGCCGACGGTCTCCAGGTCCAGGCCGTCCAGCGTGAGTGCGGCAAGGAACTCATCGACGTCACCCACCGGGTCGCCGTTGATGTCGAAGGACAGGTCGAAGCCCTGCAGAAACTCGCGCAAGGTCACGTCGGTCGCATGGCCCGCCAGGGCCAGGCGTTCCATTGCCGCGCGTGCGAGCACCTCGCCGAGGGCCTGATCGATTGCGGCGTAGGCGGCGATATCGTCGAGGGCATCTTCGGATAGCGCGAAGCCTTCGATGCCCGCGAAGAAGCCGAGGTACTTGTCGGTAAACTCGCCCGCGAGGTCGAAATGCAAATCCTGAAGCGCCACCTCGACGTCGTCAACATAGGTCGTGAAATCAACGCCGCCCGTAAGATACTGATAGAGTTTGAGCATCTCGAACCAGGCGAGACCATCTACATCCAGCCCGGCGCCACCGGAGAACAGGGCGATCTCGAGCAGGCCGCGGGTGGTCCCCGGGAAGAGCGCGCAGTTCGGTAACGCGAATCCCGGCAAGTCGTCTATCGCGGCAAGCACCTCCGCGATAAGACCTACACCCGTCACCGTCAACACCGTATCGATGGTCGCCCCCACTTCGCCATCGGCAAGCGCATCGATCAGGTCCTGCAGCGTCCAGGTCATGAAATCCGGATCGTTCAGTAGGGGTGCGACCAGTTCCAGGGTCAGGTAGCGCACCGCGCCTTCGGCATCGATCTCCGCATCGAAGGCGAAGGCGATCTCCCCCGCAATCTCCGCGCTGCTCAACCCCTGCCAGGTGATGCCCAGGGTCTCGTCAAGCCAGGCCTCAAGCGCGGGCCGAAACAGGATGCGCCCGAGTTCGGCACGCAGCGTGTCGTCCAATCCTTCCATCGCCAGCTTGCGCAGCGAGAGCGCGAGCGATTCATCGAGCGACAGGCCATGCGCCGTCAATACGAGGGACAGCGGGTCGCTGCTATCGTGTTGATCCCGGATTAGCCCTTCAATGGTCTGCGCATCCATATCGAGCGCAGCAGAGTAGCCGTCGATCAACTCGCCCCGGAGCGCCGGCAGGTCGAGACTCGCCACAGCGGCACGCACGTGCGCCTGAAGCGTTGCATCCAATGCGCCTTCGGCGAAAAGAACATCGAGCTTGCTGTCCCAGAAACCATGGAGATGCGTTTCGACCGTGCGCGAGAAGGCCGTCAGAACGACCTCGTTGGCCCCGGCATCGACGGAGATACTTGCCGGCATCCCCCGCCATTCGGCGTTCACCGGCGCGGCGGTGTCCAGGTAGGTCTTGTAGTCCGTACCGGAGGCCGCGCGGACGAGAAAGGGCTGCTCGGGATCGCGCAGGCTCAGGATCACCTGCTGGTTGATCGCGTCCAGCGGAACGGTGCCGAATTCGGAGGGTGGTACTACTTGCTGCGTGTGACTGGCGAAGGCGCCGCCCACGCTCAGTTGGTGCATGAGGTCGGGGCCCAGACCGCTCACCGGCTTCGATTCCGACACGAAGACCAGTTTGCCGTCTTCGCCATGCCGGTAACTGCGCAAGACGCCCTCCGCCTGAATCAGGACCACACCGTTGCGCGGTACGATGGCGAGCGGGACGAAAGCAAAGGCGTCGGTTTGCAGATCTGGATAGTCGAGGGTATCGACCCGCACCGGCGGAGCGGGAAGTTCCACGCGCCAGACGTCGATGTATTGCGCGCCTTCCCCATCCCGAATGGCGGCATAGAGCCAGGGCCCTTCCGCAGCGACTTCGAGCACATCCACGAAAGGACCGTCCGCATAGAGCGTGGCGGCGACGCCCACCGGCACCCCACTGTTCCTCAACGGCACGTCCGCGTCTGCGACCAAGGATGCGATTGCAACAAACGGCACCAGAAAGACAAAGCGGTAGCGCATGATTCTGGCCTCCCCTACCTCGGCGCATGCCCCCCGCACGCGCATGCTGGGAGTGTACCATGCTTTTTCAATGTTTGCGTCGGGGTTTGCGGGGCTGCACCAAGGCTTGAATACGCGCAGAGGGGGCGATGTCAAGCTTCACCCTATCCATCCGACCACGCTTCCCCAGTGCGCTCACTGCCGCGTGTGCTTTTCCCATCCATCCCAGGTCAGGCCGTAGCGGAGTCGACGCGTTCCTGAAGCCGCCTAGTCCCGATCGATGTTGAATTGCATATCCAGCCATTCACGGGTCGTGTCGATGGCAATCTGCTGTTGTTCTTCCCGGGTAATTTCGGGGGTGTTGCTGTTTGCATCGGCACCCGTGGGCTGCTGGAACTGGTGGTGACTGGCCCCGGCGATGACCACTTCATTGAAGGGGGCCGGGATCGCGGCCTGCATCGTGTCGGGGAAGCCGCCTTCCGCAGGTGCATCGTCGTCCAGTTCACCGAGAATATAGATGGCGGGAGCCCCTACCAGAGGATACAAATCGTCGGGAGAAACACCTTGCCAAATCGGTGAACCGGAGGGCGCCCAAAACACGAGCGCGTCGAGTTCCGTCGCGCGGCCGGCGGTAAAGGCCGAGAGGGGACCGCCGATGCTGTAACCGCCCGCAGCCAACTGATCCGGATTGACGACCGGCCCAATCGCACCGCTCGTCGCAAGATCCAGTGTTTGTTCCGCGAGTTGGACGATGCGGTTGTGGTACTGAAAATCCGTGAAGCGCAGCGGGCGTGTGTCGGGAACAAGGACGAGATATCCCCACGACGCCAGGGTTTCGTGAAGGCTTTGGTGGTAGTAGGCCTGCACGTTGGATCCCATCACCCACATGAACACCGGAAGCGGCCCCTCCGCCCCATCAGGCTCGAAGACCGTAATGCCGAAAGGGCTGCCGTCCGCCCCATCGCTAACTTCCACCCGCCGCTCAATGACCGTGAAGGGTCCCGTCGCTGCGGGCGACTCATCGAAGTAGTTCGGTGGCCACACCGGGAACAGGCGCGACTCGATGATTCCGCAACCACTCAATACGATTCCGGCGCACAAAACAGGTAGAATTCGACGCATGTTCATACACTCCATCATTGAACCAGACGATCTCGCGGGCACGGCATGTTTGCCATAATTGGTCCGAATACAGACAAGATGCAAGCCCAATGACTGCAGCCGAAACCTTCGACGCGGTCGTGATCGGCGGTGGCGCGGCCGGACTCATGTGTGCCATCGAGGCGGGCAAGCGCGGGCGCCAGGTAACACTGCTTGAGCACAACCCCACCGTCGGAAAAAAGATTCGCATCTCCGGTGGCGGACGTTGCAACTTTACCAATCTGAACGCGGAACCGGCGCGCTATATTTCGAAGAACCCGCGCTTCGCCCATTCGGCGCTGGCACGCTTTGCCCCGACGGACTTCATTGCACTCGTCGAGAAGCACGGCATCGCCTACCACGAGAAGAAACTGGGGCAACTCTTCTGCGACGAATCGGCACAGCAGATCATTGACATGCTGGTGGCAGAATGTGCGGAGGCCGGCGTCGAGGTTCGCACGGGTTGCCGGGTGGAAACCGTCGAGAAGCCGGACGGCTTCGTCGTCCACACGAACCAGGGCACCTTCAATGCGCCTGCGCTCGTCGTCGCCACGGGCGGCCTATCCATCCCCCCACTCGGCGCAACGGATTTCGGGTATGAGTTGGCGGAACAGTTCGGCGTTCCGGTCATTGATTGTGCGCCGGGTCTCGTTCCCTTGACCCTTCCGGAAGAAGATCTGCGAGGCCTGCGGGATCTCTCGGGAATCTCCTTCGATGCGGTCGCAACGGCAGGCAAGACGCGCTTCGCGGAGGCGGTGCTCATTACCCACCGTGGCCTGAGCGGCCCGGCGATTCTCCAGGTTTCGTCCTACTGGGAACCCGGCTCACCCATCGTCTTGAATCTATTTCCGGAGACGCGGCTTGAGGATGAACTGCTGGACGCCAAGCGCACACGGCCACGCACGACACCCCGCACCTGGCTCGCGCAGCACCTCTCCACACGCTTCGCGGAACGCCTCTGCGCGCATCATGGCTGGAGCCGTCCACTCGGGGAAACGGCGGACGCAACATTGCGCGCCATGGCGCGACAACTCCAGCACTGGGAGATCTCGATTCGCGGTACCGAGGGCTACGCCAAGGCCGAAGTCACCCGCGGCGGTATCGACACCCGCGCCCTTTCCCCGAAGACCATGGAAACGCGCGAGGTTCCGGGCCTCTACTTCATCGGCGAAGCCGTGGACGTGACGGGCTGGCTCGGCGGCTACAACTTCCAGTGGGCCTGGGCCTCGGGCGCGGCGGCGGGACGGGCCGTGTAGAGTCCGATCAGCAATCCTGCGCGAGAAACGCGCGGTGCACTTCCTTGTCCCCGTAGGGGTCGTCCAGGCGGGCCAATTCGTCGGTATCGTATCCCGTACGCAGTCGCACAATCTCCAAGCGTTGCTCAGAAGAATTCACTTCGACCTGCGCACGCCAAGTGCGATAGGCGATCTCCCAAGTATCGTCTTCAATTTGCCGCACCCGTTTTCGTTCAACGTCGAAGGGGCGTTCCTGGAGTTGCTGGCTCAGAAAGGCGCGCACACAGCCCGCGCCGTGTTCCTCGATCCAGTCGATCTGCCTTGATGCGGTGTCGCTGAATTCCACCGTCCATGTGGCGTCCCCCACTTCCGCAAGCCAGCCGATGGCGGCATCGGGAAAGCTGTCGGCGTAGGGGATGTAGGGCTTGATGTCGAGGATGCGCGTGCCGTCGAGCAAATCGTGTGCGCCGACCTTGATGCGCCGGCCCTCCACACCCAGCAGTTCCACGCAGGACATGCCGATGGGATTGGGCCGATAGGGCGCGCGCGAGGCGAGGACACCGACCTTTCGCGCGGCGCGCGGCGGCTGCACCTTGGGCTTCCAGCCGGTGTTGCGGTCGAAGAGGTAGATCAGCCAGATGCGCCCGAAGCCCGCGAGGTCCTCGAGCGCCTGCTCGAAGTTGCGGCCCGGGTGGAGTTCCACCGTGCCATGGTTGCCCTGCGCAAGCACGGCCTGCCGGGGCGCGTCGTAGGGGTGCTGCGCGTCGCAATGAAAGGTGCCTATGGGATCAAGTTCCATCGGACCAAGTGTAGCGCACCCACGCGTAGAACGCACCGGCCCCACGCATAGCCCTACCCGAACCTGGACTTCCACGGCGCCCTCGCGCTTGCCACACCACGAACCGCAAGTGAGCGTACGCTATTGCCGCCGTATTAGTGCGACAAGGCACCCCGCGCTCACGGCGATGTAGCCCGTGTAGAGTGGCACCAACACATAGTTGCTGAGCCGCCACTCGCCGGGAATACTCACGAGATAACCGGCCACAATGATCACACCCACGCCCGCCAGCACGATCGACTGCGGCAGAACGGCCTTGCTGCGCGGCAGCATCACCGCGCCATAGGCCGCCGCGGCGGCCAGCGTGAACAAGCCGACCGTGATGCGGAGGCCGTCTGACCAGTCGAGGCTGTGCAAACGACGGATACCGTCGAAACCGTTGAAGACCACGCTGCCCACCGCCAGCAGCACAGCCGCACCGGCAAGCCGCCGCTCCCAAACACGCTCCGTACGTGGCGCTTCCTCGGTGACCGGGCGGTTAAAGAGGTAGAACGCGAGGCCGAAGGCCAGTCCCCCGCCGAGTCCGATCGACATCTCCCAGAACTTCCACCACGGCAAGGCGAGTTCGGAGCCGTTGAAGGTCTGCCAGTAGCCGCCAATCGTAAAGGGAACCGCGAAGCCGAGCCCCATCGTGAGCATCATCTTTACCGCGCGCCAATCTCTGCGGCCCAACTCGAAGGCAAGGAAACCGAGATACAACCCAACATGCGGCGCGATGGTCTTGATCGAATCCTGCGCGCGAATACAGGTCGCGTTCTCCAGATCGGGATCGTAGATGCCTTCGCCATAGTAGGGCAGAAAAAGCTGTGGGAAGGCGCGAACGAACCACGCGGCAAAGAGCGCTCCGCCGACACCCGCGCCAATCCGCCCTAACCACCCCATCCACCCAAGCGGCCTCGACGAAGCACACCAGGCCATGAACGCACCGGGCACAC
>JAUIKJ010000072.1 GCA_030430835.1 Candidatus Hydrogenedentota bacterium | reverse complement strand
GACCGGGTTCCGCACCCGAGCCCGAGGCGATTTCGGGGTGACCCGGCGGCAGGGTGCTGTCCGTGGCCGTGGCCATCGGCGTCTCGTCGTCGGTGTGTTCGTGGCCCGCATGGTCTTCATGATCGCCGTGGTCATGATCCTCGTGATCGTGTCCGGCGTGATCATCCTGCACGTCGTCCGGTTCGGCCAGGCGAATCGATTCACAGAAGGCGATGAAGTTGTCCTTCTCACCCGCGATCTCCGCGACAGGTCCGGTCATCTTCACGAAAAAGGCGCGCTCCATGAAGATGAGCGCCGCGCCCAGCATGCGGTAGTCCGGTGCACCGGCACCGCCGCCCATGCCGCTGTAGGCGCCGTCCAGTTCAATGAGCTTCGCGTCCTGGTGCAACAGGGTTACCGTGGGCAGCGCGGCAATCTCGTCCTCGGTCTGGGGGTCGAGGTTCATCTGTCCGCGCCAGCGGTTGATGTTGGCCGCCAGGCCACCGCCATCGCCCCCGAGCACGCTAAAGTAGCACTCGCCGCGCTCGCCCACCTGGTAGTTTGCGAGGCGCATGGCCGAGGAGGGCAGGACCTTCCACGTGGCAGGCGCGGCCCAGACGAAGGGATGCTCCGCCGGGCTACCGCTATTTGCCGCAGGCGTCGCGGATTGGTTGGCCGGCCGCAGACCGAGGCGCTCGTGGGTGGAGGCCGAGGCCGTCACCGCAAGCTCTTCCGCCGTTGCGGGCCGAACATCCTCGATGACCACCGGGCCCTGCTGCGGTTTTGAGCAGCCGGATGCCGCGGTCAGCGCGAGGGCGGCCAACACGCCAAGGGATTTGGGCTTGTGAAACGTGTACATGTCGTTCCTGAATAGGGTTGTACCCCACGCGTTGGGCAACGGTAAGGTGTGAAGGAATATTCCCGAGGCCCGGCGTGCCGAACCTACTGGGAAATTGGACTGCGTTGCTTCGGTCCCGGTTTGGGAAACAGCAAGTCTAGCCTTCACCCCGAATGCCGCGCAAGACTTCCACTTCGATCCCGCGGACGAGTTGGTCAAAGTGCAAGATCTGATTTAAGTGATATTTTACCGGATTCGCGCGACGGTATTGCGTCTCGAGCGGCGGGGCCGAGAGTACCCGCGCGCGGTCCGGGAGGTGGCCCGCCGCGACCGCCCGCAGAATTCCCTGCTGCACCAGCCAGCCAGCGGCGGCACCCAGCGTCGTCGCCGGCGACGCCAGAAGTGCCGGGTCCACGAGCTGATTCCGCAGCACGGGCTGTAACTCATCCACCACGCGCAACAGGTGATCCATGGTAATCACGCTCGTTGCGCCGTGGAGGCAGCGCAAATACACCACGGCCGCCAGCAGGTGCAGCGCATGAAGCTCCACCGCGTCACCGATATGCACGGCCAGCCCCAGGTCAAAATTACGCTGCTCCTCGCGGGACGCATCGGCGGCCAGATACTGGGGCGGGCCAAAGGCCACGGTGCTCACCCGGGTGACGGGGTTGTAGGTACGTGCAACGGGCACCGCGGGAATACGCAGGCCAGGGCTGCGGCGCTGCGCGTGGACCAGGAAGAAGGAGACGCCGCCGGGTTCGTCGATGCCATCGCGGTATTCCATCAGCATGCCGCTGCGGCTCCGGCTGCGGCCGGGGAACATGACAAAGGAGCCCGGCGCGCGCAAGACGTTGATGAGCGGCTTGAGCTGCGACAGTTGCACCTGATCGCGCGAAATCTGGAGGCAGCCGGACATTCGCGTCAGCTCGTTCATGCTGAAGGGCAGCCGAGACCGTGGCGGGCCGACGAAGAAATCGTCGCGCATCATGAAGTGAATGTGAATCTTTTCGCTCGATGCACGGTTCACCGCGCCCCATACGAAGAGCGGATCGTCGAGTTTGCCGTGCCCTGCCGCGAAGATGGCGGGGTGGTCCGTCGGGCAATGATCCGCCTGGACAATGCGCAGGCGCGTGCGCCACCCGAGCAGGCTGCCCAGCCAGGGATCCCAGTCGTCGGGATAATTGCGGAAATCCGGCGGGCGCATCAGGCCGAGCCGGTACAGGGCGTAGTGGACAACATTCCACCAGAAGATCATCCAAGCATGAAGAACTCGCATGGAGCCGCGTATTGTACGGGCGCGCGGCGGCCACGGCAACGCGGCCAATTGCGCGTAGGCAACGCGCCTGCGTATGCTCGCAGGCATGTCCAACGCCACCCTGCTCTGGCTTCGCCAGGATCTCCGCACCGACGATCATCCCGCGCTTGCGGCGGCCGTCGCGCGCGGTGGTCCGGTCATTCCCGTGTACATCTGGGCGCCGGACGAAGAAGGCCCCTGGCCGCCGGGCGGCGCGAGCCGGTGGTGGTTGCACCAGTCGCTGGCCGCGCTGGAGAAGGCGCTGCGCGACAAGGGCTCGCGACTCATCCTGCGGTCCGGATCCAGTCTCGATGTGCTGCGCGCACTGCTGAAGGAGACCGGCGCGGACGCGGTCTACTGGAGCCGCCGCTACGAACCGGCGGCCATCGCGCGCGACACCGCGATCAAGGAAGCGCTGCGGGAGGATGGCCTTGAGGTCAAGAGTTTCAACGCCGCGCTATTGGTCGAGCCCTGGGCGCTCGCCAACCAGCAGGGCGATCCCTACAAGGTCTTCACGCCCTTCTGGAAATCCGCCGTCAAGGCCATCGACATCCCCGAGGCGATCCCCGCGCCGGGGAGCCTTGGCGCGCCGGATCAATGGCCGGCAAGTGCGTCCCTCGATTCCTTCGGGCTTGAACCGAAGATCGACTGGGCGGGGGCCATCGCCGAGGCCTGGCCGCCGGGCGAGGTGGGGGCGCAGGCGGAGCTTGGCGCCTTCCTCGACGAACGCGCGCCGGACTACAAGGACGGCCGCGACCGGCCCGGCGTGCGCGGCACGTCGCGCCTGTCGCCCTATCTGCACTTCGGCGAAATTAGTCCGCGCCGCGTGTGGCAAGCCTCGGTCGAGGCGCACGGCATCCGCCCGCCGAACAAGAACGAGACCGGTGCGGAGGCCTTCGTTCGCGAACTGTACTGGCGCGAGTTCGCGCACTACGTGATCTATCATTTCCCCACGACCGACCGCGCGCCGCTCCGCGCGGAGTTCGCCGCCTTTCCTTGGGAAGACAACGCCGATGCGCTTCGGGTCTGGCAACGCGGGCAGACGGGCTACCCCATGGTGGACGCTGGAATGCGCGAGTTGTGGCACACCGGCTGGATGCACAACCGCGTGCGGATGATCGTGGCGTCCTTTCTCGTCAAGCACCTGCTCATCCCGTGGCAGCGCGGTGCCGACTGGTTCTGGGACACGCTCGTGGATGCCGATCTTGCGAACAACAGCATGGGCTGGCAATGGACCGCCGGCTGCGGCGCCGATGCCGCGCCCTACTTCCGGATTTTCAATCCCATCACCCAAGGAAAGAAGTTCGATTCGGATGGCGAATACGTGCGCCGGTGGGTGCCGGAATTGAAGGCCCTGCCGACGCCGCACTTGCACGCGCCCTGGGATGCGTCGGATGATGTGCTGGGCGCGGCGGGCGTAGTCCTTGGCGAGACCTATCCCGAGCCGATCATCGACCACAGCGAGGCCCGCCAGCGCGCGCTGGACGCCTACGAACACATCAAGAAATAGCGCCATGAAACTGCCCGGCTGGACAAAGGAAGTTCTTACCCTCCTCGGTAGCGTGCTGCTCGTGTTCACCACCGCCGCATTTGGGGCAATCTTCGGGCCGGGCGAATGGTACGCGGAACTCAACAAGCCCGCGTGGAATCCCCCCAACTGGATCTTCGGGCCCGTCTGGACCACGCTCTACCTCTGCATGGCCATCGCCGCGTGGCTCATCTACCGGCGCCGCTACGCGCACCACGCCGATCTGGCCCTATCGGTCTACGGGCTGCAGCTTGTGCTCAACGCGATCTGGACCTGCCTCTTTTTCGGCTGGCACCGCATGGGCCTGGCCTTCGCTGAGATATTGCTTCTCGAAGCACTCATCGGCGTCTGTATCGTGCTCTTCTGGCCGATATCCCGCGTGGCCGCGCTGCTCTTCGTGCCCTACTTCGCGTGGGTCGGTTTCGCCGCGTTTCTCAATTTCACGCTGTGGCGGATGAACCTTTAACGCGTCCGCGCCAGCACCCGCAGGCCCGGTACGCGCAGGAGCAATGCATCCACCAAGCCCTGCTCCAGGGGATTGAAGGCGCGCAGGATCCAGATGAGCGCGGCGTAGACCACGCCGCCCGCGATCACGCCGCCGACGAGCGAGTAGGGCGCCGCGATCCAGGTGACGACGCCCATGCCCGCGCATGCCGCAGCGATCTTCGCGATCAGCGTGGGAAGGTGCATCCCGCCGAGTTCACGGCGCATCGCGGCGAGAAAGAGCACGCTGATCAGGCCGTTCGCCGCGAGCGCCACCCCGCCGACCCCGGCGACGCCAAGCAGCGGAATGGCGATGAGATTGCCGCCGATACTGACCGCCGCCGCCGCGGCATAGCACACGACCACGAAGCCGTTGCGGTGTGCGGCGTAAAAGAATTCCTGGCCGAGACTGTTGAGGTAGAAAAAAGGTACGACACAGGCAAGAATCCGCAGCACACCGACCGCTTCGTGGAAGAGGTCGGCATCACCCGCGAGCAGCGCGACCACCGGCTCGGCGAGCAGGGCGAGTCCGGCGGCCATCGGAAAGGCGGCGATAAGCGCCATGCGCACAGAGCTCGTCTTGAGTTGACGGTACTGGTCTTCCGCCGTGTGGGCGAGGCGGCAGAGCGCGGGGAACACCGCCGTGCCCCAAAGCGCGGCCACCATGAGCAATGGTTCCATCAGGCGTTGCGCGGGGGTGTACTGGCCCGCGGCCGCTTCGTCCGCGAGGTGGCGTAGCATCAACATGTCCGACTTGAAATAGGCGAGGCTGAAGAGCATCGCGGCGGCGAAGGGGAGGCACTCCTGCACCTGCGCCATGGCAAGTGCCGGACGAAAGCGGGGGCGTTCCCAGCCGCACACGCGGAAGACGATGGCCGCCATGACCACGAAGCCGATGGCGTTCGCGATCAGAATCGCGCCGTGCGCGGCGGCGGCGGTGTGCAGCCCGCGCATCACCACGAAGACCGACGCGAGCTTGAGCACGGAGACGATGAAGTAGACCAGCGCCACGAGGCCCATGCGTTCGCGGGCGACCAGTAGCGACTCGAAGGGTTGTTGCACCGCCCATAGGAACACCACGGACGCACCGGCGAGCAGTGCGGCCTGCACCGTGCCGAAGGGTTCATTTACCAGCACCAACGACAACCCGATGGCGCCAAGACACAGCAGCGACAAGAGCGTGATCGTGCCCAGCGCGGTCCAGGCCTGGGTCCATGCAATGGATGGATCGCGTGCGATATCGCGCACGAGCAGCCGCTGGATCCCGAAGGTGGCGAAGACGGTGAAGAAGGAGGCGAAGGCAAGGGTATAGCCGAAGACTCCGGTCTCGTCCAGCGCGTTGTCCACGCTGAGGCTGCGGAAGATGATACCGCTCTGAATAAGGCTCAGTGCGAGCCCTGCGACACGCGCGATCACCAGCGCGCCGAGGTTCATCCCCACGCGCGACGCGCTGCCTGTGGCGGTATCCCTAGCCACGTTGCGACCCTCCGGCGTATTGCCGGTAGAGCTTCGCCTGCGTCTTCGCACTGGCTTCCCAGGTGAAGGTCTTCGCGCGTTCCGCCGCCGCGGCCACGTCGCCCGCGCCGTCCAGCAAGGCATGCAGCCCCGCCGCGATGGCGTCCACATTCTCCGGTTCGAGCAGCACGCCGTGCGTGCCGATGACTTCCGGCAGCGACGACACATTCGAGGTCAGCACCGGCACCCGGCAGGCCATCGCCTCAAGCACGGGAAGGCCGAAGCCTTCGTAGAGCGAGGGATAGACAAAGCCGCGTGCGCCATGAAGCAGCCGTACCGCGTCGGCGCGGTCGAGGTATCCCGTGCACGCGACCGCATCGCCGAGTTGGTGTTGCGCAAGCGCGGCATGAATCGCGTCCGCGCCCCAGCCCTCACCGCCCGCAAGCACCAGTTGCGGCGTGTCCGGTCGTGTGTCGCGCACCCGCGCGTAGGCATCGAGCAGGCGCGGGATATTCTTGCGCGGTTCGAGGGTGCCGAGGTGGAGAAGATAGCTCTCATGAATGCCGAAGCGCGCGCGGGTTGCGGCGAGTTCCTCTTCCGCCGGCCGCGTGGCGAACTCTTCCAGGTTGATGCCGCCATAGACGACATGCACCCGATCCGGGTCCGCACCGAAGAGTTCGATCACGTCCTGCCGTGCGCTCTCCGAAATCGCGAGTACGCCGTCCGCACGCGGCACCGCATGTTCCAGCAACTGCCGGTGTACCGCCACCGTCGCCGCCGTGTGTGTCTCCGGGTTGCGCAGCGCGGTCACGTCGAAGACCGTGACCAATCGCGGCACACCGCGCGATGGCGGCAACGCGTGGAAACCGCCGTGAACCAGGTCCGCCGTGCCGGTGAAGGTCTCGATGGGGGGCCAGCCGAGGCGGGTCCAGGCCGCCAGACGCAGGCGGGTTGGCAGGCGCAGGGGGTAAAATCCCGCCGCCCGCGCCCCCAGTTCCTTCAGGGCCGGGCTGGGCGCCTGCGCGGAACCCGCGAAGATCCGCAGTTCTACCTCCGGGCAATGCCGCAGCAGCGCCGCGAAGAGGTCGCGCGTGTAGTAGCCCACGCCCGTGAGGGGCTGGGCAGCGAGACAACTGAGGTCGGCGGCGATTCGGATAGTGGAGTCGATCACGGTGTCACGGAAGGGGTTGTGCAGAACGCGCCGGAGTATAACACGCGGCCCCGCCGCCATGGCCGGCACCCACCACACCAACCCCAAAAAATCGGCGTAGTTTGCCCGATCCAAAACTCATATGGCATACTTTCCCAACTTTCTGGCGGCGGACAGTCCTGTTCGCCGTAATTTTTCAACGGGCACTACGGGACAAGAATCATGATTTTGCTTACTGGTGGGGCAGGATATATTGGCGCAGTTGCCGTTCGGGAACTGTTGGACAAGGGCTTTGCGGTCCGCGTGCTGGACAAATTTCTGTACGGCGACTACCCTCTTGCGGACGTACGCAACCGGGTGGACGTGGTCGAAGGCGACATCCTCAACTGGGATGAAGCGTGGCTCGACGGCGTCGAGGCCGTGGTGCACCTGGCCGGCCTGAGCAACGATCCGACCGCCGAGTTCAATCCCGACGCCAACAAGCGCCTGAACACCGATGCGACCCAGGCAATCGCCGAGGCCTGCAAGTCGAAGGGCGTGAAGCGCTTCATCTTCGCCTCGAGCTGCTCGGTCTATGACCGCGGCATGATGGCCGAAGACGCGCTGCAGAACGAGGATTCCCCGCTGGAGCCGCGCGCGGCCTACGCCACCAGCAAGCGCGCCGCCGAAGAGATCCTGCTCGACATGGCGGACGACAACTTCCAGCCGGTCATTCTGCGTCAGGGCACGGTCTACGGCTGGAGCCCGCGCATGCGCTACGACCTGGTGGTGAACACCTTTGTGAAGTGTGCCTTCGAAACCGGCGAGCTCACCGTACACTGCGGCGGCGAGATGTGGCGCCCGATGGTCGACGTTACCGACGTGGCCAAGTGCTACCTGGCCTGCCTTCAGGCGCCGATGGAACAGGTCGGCGGTCAGGTCTTCAACCTTTCGCACAAGAATTACCGCATCCTCGAGCTGGCGCACTGGGTATCCAAGGCGCTTGAGGGTATCGTGGACGTGAAGATCAACGTCGAATACGGCAGTCAGACCGCCCGCGACTACCGCGTGAGCGGCGACAAAATCACGCAGGCCACCGGATTCCGCACGCGCCGCAATGTGGACGAGTCCGCCCGCGAGATCGCGCAGAAGGTGCAGCAGGGCATCAACAAGGACTTCCACAACCCGCGCTACTACAACATCAAGTGGCTCGAGCAGCTCGTCGAGATGCAGGATCACCTCAAACGTCTGGGATCTATTTTCTAATGAAGATTCTCGTCACCGGCGCCGAAGGCCAACTGGGTACGGAATTGTGCGGCGAGTTCGCCGACGCCGAGGTGCATCGCGCGGACCTCGACGGCAGCGGCCATCTGCTCGACATTACGAAGCAGGATCAGGTCGATGCGCTGATCGACGAGATCAAGCCGGATTTTGTGTACAACGCCGCAGCGGCGCACAACGTGCCGCAGTGCGAAGAGGATCCCGGCTTTGCCTTTGCGGTGAATGCGACGGGTTCCCGGTATCTCGCGCTGGCCTGTGACCGGGTCGGCGCGCGGCTGATTCACGTCAGCACGGACTATGTCTTCGGCGACGGTGGCAGCCGCCCCTATGTCGAGAGCGATTTGCCGCAGCCGCTCAACGTCTATGCCGCCAGCAAGCTCGCCGGCGAGCATCTGATTGCCGCGGCCTGCCCGAACCACATCATCGTGCGCACCGCGGCGATCTATGGTCCGGCACCGTGCCGCGCGAAGGGCGGCCGCAACTTCGTGGGCACCATGCTGCACCTCGCCGCGACGCGCCCCGAGGTGAAGGTGGTGACCGACGAATTCACCACGCCGACCTACACCATCGCCCTCGCCAAGCAGATGCGTCTGCTGGCGGAGAAGGGCGCGCCGGGCCTGTACCACGCCACCTGCCAGGGCGAATGCTCCTGGTTCGATTTCGCGAAGGCCATCTTCGAGGAAACCGGCACTGAGGTGAACCTGGTCGAGGCGACCAACGCCGACTTCCAGTCGACGGTGAAGCGGCCGAGTTACTCGGTGTTGCAAAACAAGCATGCGCAGGATCAGGATTTGGACACACTTCCGCATTGGCGCGAGGCGCTGAAGGCCTACCTCGCCACGCTGTCGTGACGCCAACGCCCGACATGGCGGATGCGCCAACCTGCGCGCCGCTTGCCCGGCCAGTTAGAATGCGTAGCGCCATGCTTGCACGAATCGAAGAACGCCGCCTACTGCTACTGGTGTTTCTGACCGATATGGTCTGTTACGCCTTTGGCCTGCGTTTTGCCTCCTTCACCGTGCTGCAGAACCTGCCCTACACGGATCTCTTTCTCCTCCAGCGCGACCGCCTTGCCTGCATGGTGATCTTCGGGATTTGCGCGCTGCTGCTGGGGTGCTACGATTCGCGCCGTCTGACCGATCGTTTCGATACGGTATATTACACCCTGCTCGCGCTCGGGCTGGCGCTGCTCCATCAGTTGGCCCTGTCCACGCTGCTGCCCGAAGGCTGGCGCGTCATCTCGCGGCGGGAACTGATCGCGAGCATTCCGGTCACGGCGATCCTGCTGGTCGCGTGGCGCGCGGCGGCCGCGAGTTTCGTTCTGCGCTTTGCCTCCCTTCACCGGCGTTTCTACGTGCTTGGCGCGGAGCCTGAAGGCCGCCGGATCGCCGCCGCCATCACGGGCGACCCCGGTATCCACGCCGACGCGCGCTACAGCAGTCTGGACGATCTGAAGCAACGCTTCGAGACCGAGGCCTCGACCCGCCTTGCCCGGGTTCCGGAAGAAGCGATCGTGCTCGCGGACGACGAGCACCGCGGCCGTGCCGCCGAACTCCTGCATTTCTGCGAGGAACACTTCGAGCGGGTCTATCTCTATCCCGGTATCGAAGATCTGCTGCTCTTCAACCAGGGCCGCATGCAGGCACTCGCCGGGATTCCCCTCGTCGAGATTTCCGGCATGCGGCAGCCCTATCCCTACGTGCACCTCAAGCGGGCGATGGACATCGCCAGCGCGCTCATCGGGCTGATTCTGGCCGCGCCCATCTGCGTGGTTACGGCGATTCTCGTGAAGCTGACCTCGCCCGGCCCGGTCTTCTACACACAGGCGCGTGTGGGCCGGGGGGGGCGCGAGTTCAAGATCTACAAGTTCCGGTCGATGCGCAACGACATCCAGGAGAAAGACGCCGCGGGTCACGTGCTGGCGCGGTCAAATGATCCGCGCGTGACCCCCGTTGGCGCCTTTATTCGCAAGCACCGCATCGACGCGGTCCTCGAATCAGCCATGGTTTTTTGATTTTTTAGTTGTACAAAGTTACGTTTTCTGCTTTTTTCCTTTCAAGCATGACGACACTAATTACGAAATCGATTTTTTTGAGCATTAAAAAGCCCGGGAAAATCCGGGCTTCATCATTTATCTTTCCTCAAAACAAGTAATCATCTACGAGGGAAATTGTGTCTTTCACATCAATGAACCCAGGTATC
>JAUIKJ010000071.1 GCA_030430835.1 Candidatus Hydrogenedentota bacterium | reverse complement strand
CGGTATTGCCATAGGCCTGGCCCGGTTCGAGCCAGTCGGTGGAGATGCCGCCACACGCCTGCGTACCGCACTCGAGGATGTGTCCGGCAATCGTACCCGCGGCGAGGCGGTCGTAGTCCTCGGCGCCCCAGCCGAACTCATGGCGGCAAATGCCGAGGGTCAGGCTCGGGTCGGCCACGCGGCCGGTGAGCACGATATCCGCGCCCATCGCAAGCGCTTCCGCGACGGGGTCCGCGCCGATATAGGCATTGGCCGTGGTAAGGCGGTCGACGACCGCACTCACCGGGCGGCCGCTCTCCCAGTTCTTGAAGGTCTCGCAGCCAGGGTCTGATTGCAGGATGGAGAGCACGTCGTCGCCGGTGACCAGCGCGACCTTCTTATCCGAGATGCCGTGCTTCTCCAAGGCGGCGAGGGTGGCCTTCGCGCAGCCTTCGGGATTGAGGCCACCGGCGTTACAGACAATCTTCGTCTGGATGCCCTGCTTCCAGAGCGGGGCGAGGCTGGCAATAACACCGAGAAAGTCGCGTGCGTAGCCGACCTCCGGGTCGCGCGAACGTTGCATCGCCATGATGCTGAGCGAGACCTCGGCGAGGTAGTCGAGGGTAAGGTAATCCAGGTCCGGCTGCTGCGCGACGAGCCGCGCCGGGGCGTCCGGGCTGTCGCCCCAGAAGCCTTGTGCGTTTCCGATCTTGATGTGGTCGCTCATCTGCCTCTCAATTTCTTATCATCAAACTTGGTGCGCGTCCGAAACAACGGGAACGCGAAACGCGTACTGCTCGTCACCAGTCATTTGTACTGTGGGGATTAGGTCAAATGTGGAAGCGGTTCTTTAGAGAAGACATGCCGCATCCTTCTTCAATGACTCGCATCATCTCTTCTGCGTCTTCCCGCGACATTGGTCCAAGATCCTGCAGCCGTGCTTTCACCGAAGCCCTCTTTGTCCCGGCCTGGCGGTCCACTTCCATGCCTCGCAGATAGCGCAACACTTCCTGCTGGCGCGTAAGCGGCAGGCGCTCGACCTCTTCGAGGATTTGCTGGACGATGGACGTGGCCATGATGCTTGGTCCTCCGTTCCTATTATACCCCGCCGCGGGGCGATCAGGTCTGCAATACGCCGGTCTTGTAGCGGTTGTGCGGTTCGGGGCGCTGGGCGAGGCCGAGGGTGGTGATGAGCACCTCGCGCGTGCTGTGCGGCGCGATGATCGCGTCCACCCAGCCGCGGGCCGCGCCAAAGCGGATATCCGTGCGTTCTTCGTAGTCGCTGTAGACCTGCTTGCGCATGCGCTCCAGTTCGTCGTGGTCGAGCTCGACACCAGCCTTCTTGGCCTCTGCTTCCGCCGCGCGTTTCTTGATGCTGAAGATGACGCCGCTGGCCTGCGCGGCGCCCATGACGGCGTACTTCGCGTTGGGCCAGCCGAAGATGAAACGCGGGTCGTAGGCGCGGCCGCACATGGCGTAGTTGCCCGCGCCGAAGCTGCCGCCGGTGATGATGGTGATCTTCGGCACCACGGCGTTGCTCAGCGCGTTGACCAGCTTCGCACCGCTGCGGATGATGCCGGAGTGCTCCGCGTCGCGGCCGACCATGAAGCCGACGACGTCCTGCAGGAAGATAATTGGCGCGCCAGTCTGGTTGCATTCCATGACGAAGCGGGCGGCCTTGTCGGCGCTCTCGGCATAGATGACGCCGCCGATCTGCACCTCGCCCTTGGCGGTCTGCTGGCGCATGCGCTGGTTGGCGACGATGCCGCAGGCATGCCCGCCGATGCGCGCGAAGCCGCAGACGATGGTCTTGCCGAATTCCGCGCGGTATTCCTCGAAGGTGTCCGCGTCGATGATGCAATCGATGACGTCGTGGACGTCGTATTCCTTGCCGCCGGTCACGCTGACGAGGTCGTAAAGGTCGTTCGGGTCGCGCTTGGTCTCCCCGTTGTAGGCGTCCGCGAAGGGCCAGCCCCACTTGTCTTCCGGCAGCATGCCGACGAGGCGGCGCAGGCGTGCGAGACAGGCCGGGTCGTCCGCCTCCTTGTAGTCCACAGTGCCGCTGATGCTGGCGTGCATCGTCGCGCCGCCGAGGGTTTCCTCGTCGACCTCCTGCCCGATGGCGGCCTTCACGAGCGCGGCCCCCGCAAGGTACAGTCCACTGCCTTCGGTCATCAGGATCGTGTCCGAGAGCACCGGCAGGTACGCGCCGCCGGCGATGCAGTTGCCCATGATGGCGGAGTACTGCGGGATGCCCGCGGCGGAGAGTACGGAATTGTTGCGGAAGATGCGGCCGAAGTCGTCTTCGTCCGGGAAGATCTCGTCTTGCATCGGCAGGTAGGCGCCGGAGGAATCGACGAGATAAAGCAGCGGCAGGTTGTTCTCGAAGGCGATGCGCTGCGCGCGGATCATCTTCTTGCAGGTCTGCGGGAAGAAGGCGCCGGCCTTCACGGTCGCGTCGTTCGCGACGATCATGCAGGGGCGGTTCTCGACGAGGCCGATGCCGGTCACCGTGCCCGCGGCGGGCACCTCCCCCACTTCGGGGTACATCTTGTGCGCGGCCCAAAGGCCAAGTTCGAGGAAGCGCTCTTCGTCATCGAGCAATGCGGCGATGCGCTCGCGCGCGGTGAGGCGGCCGAGCTTGTGTTGACGCTCGAGGCCCTTGGCGCCGCCGCCCTGCTGGATGCGCGATTCCTGTTCGAGGACGGCCTCGGTCAGCGACTTGAGGTTGTGCGTGCGTTCGGGCGCGGTGGCCATGATCGTACTTCTCCCGGCTATGCGCCCACGGGCTGCAGTCCTTTGGCGACGAGCACGCGCAAAATTTCGCTGGTGCCCTCGCCGATTTCACAGAGTTTCGCGTCGCGCATGTAGCGCTCCACATTGTAATCGCGCAGGTAGCCGTAACCGCCAAGCACCTGAATGGCCTCCATGCAGTTCTTCGTGGCCATCTCGCTGATAAAGACCTTGGTCATCGCCGCCTTGGAGACGGAGCACTCGCCGCGATCGAGCAGGGTCGCGGCGTGGTAGAGCATAAGGTGACCGGCTTCGACGTTCATCGCCATGTCGGCAATCTTGTGCTGAATCGCCTGGAAGCGGTTAATCGGCTGGCCGAAGGCTTCGCGTTCCCCGGCGTAGCGCGCGGCTTCCTCGAGGGCACCGCGCGAGAGGCCCTGTGAGATCGCGACGACCATCACGCGGCCGTGCTCGAGCACCTTGCGCACGTCGTTGAACCCCTGCCCCACTTCGCCGAGGCGCTGGCTGTCGGGCACGCGCACGTTGTCGAGGTTGACCACGACAGTGTCGGAGGAACGCATGCCGAGCTTCTCTTCGCGCTTGCCGGTGCTGAGCCCCGGCGTGCCGCGCTCGACGACGAAGGCGGTGATGCCCCGCGGCTTGCTGGTGGCGTCGTTCACCGCGGTGACGACGTAGGTCCCGGCGCGGTCGCCGTTGGTGATGAACTGCTTGGCGCCGTTGAGGATCCAGTCGTCGCCGTCGCGGGTGGCAGTCGTCTGCATGGCGATGGCATCCGTGCCGGAGTTCGGTTCGGTAAGACACCAACTGCCAATCTGCTCGCCCGCGGCGAGCGGCGGCAGGTATTTCTTCTTCTGTTCCTCGTTGCCGCCGATGAGGATGTGCTGGCAGCAGAGGCCGTTGTGCGCCTCGACGGCAAGTGCCAAGCCGGCGTCATGGCGGGCGATCTCCTCGAGAATCACGGCGAAGGCGGCATAGCCCACACCCGCGCCACCATACTCCTCCGGCACGAGGATGCCCATGAAGCCCTGTTCACCGAGCTTCCGCACCATTTCGTCCGGGAAATTGCTATTGCGATCCCACTCCTGGGCGTGGGGCGCAATCTCCTCCTCGGCGAACTTCCGCGCGGCGTCGCGCAGCATTTCCAATTCTTCAGGGAAGGTGAAATCCATGGGTCTCTCCCGATGCCATAGCGGGGCTAAAATCAGCGTAAACGAAGGAATACCGCAGGGATGCGGCATCCGGGAATTGTGCCAAGTAAGGGCAGATCGATGCAACCGGCGGGCGGATGGCGTTAGGATGGGCCGGCTTAGGGGACGGAGGTCATCCCATGAGGATCAACGCGGGCGCGGCCAGTATTGAGATTGTGGAGGGCGATATCACCCGGGAGCGCGTGGACGCCATCGTGAATGCAGCGAACGAATCGCTGCTGGGCGGAGGCGGCGTGGACGGGGCGATCCACCGCGCGGGCGGCCCGGCGATCCTGGAGGAATGCCGGACGCTGGGCGGCTGCAAGACCGGCGACGCGAAGATTACGACCGGCGGGCGGCTGCTGGCGCACCACGTCATCCATACGGTCGGCCCGATCTACCGGGACGGCACCCGGGGCGAGGCCGCGCTGCTGGCAAGCTGCTACCGGCGCAGCCTTGCGGTCGCGGGGGATCATGCGCTGTCGAGCATTGCCTTTCCGGCGATCAGCTGCGGAGTCTATGGCTATCCGATTCCCGACGCCGCCGCGATTGCACTGCGCACGGTGGCCGAGATCGCCGCGGGCGGTGGCGCGGTGCAACGGGTTCGCTTCTTGCTCTTTGGACCGGAGACCTTCGATGCCTTCGCCGCTGCCGCAGAGAACCTGAGGACCACATAAGGAAAACGCGCGGCATGAATTCCTTCATGCCGCGCGCAGGAATCGATTTGGAAAGCTACCGGCTGCGGCGGGTCACACCCGCAAGCGCGAGCAGGCCAATGAGCGTGGCGATGCCCATCGGACCGAGGGCCGTCATGCCGACGGAGACGGTCAGGGTAAAGACCGGCGACTGCGCGACGGTCACGTCATCGCTAACCTGGCAGACATAGCTGCCGGAATCCTCAATGGCCAGGGCGGTCAGGGACAGCGAGGTACTGTTGGCCCCGACAATCGGATCGAGGGCCTTGCTGCCATCGTCGAAGAACCACTGGATCGTCGTCGCGCCGATGGCCCCACTGATGCTCACGGCGAAGGTATGGTCTTCGTCGATAACCTTGCTAACGTTGGTATCTCCCAGAGCCGACACCGTCAGCGGACAGTTGTTGTCGACCGTAACCGTACGCACCACCTGTGTCGCCACGTTGCCCTGGGTGTCCTGGGCGTCGTAGGTGATGGTGTACGTGCCAGGCGGGGTCGAGGCCGTGATCGTATCTCCGCCGGTCGTCAGTGCCACGGGGCCATCACACGCGTCTGTTGCCGTCGCGCCCGGATCCGAATAGCCGTCGCCACAGTTTACCGTGACGGCAAGGCTGCCCACTGGCGCGATCACCGGCGGGGTCGAATCCACGACGGTCACCGTGCGGCTGACCTGCGCGGCGTCGTTGCCGGCGGCGTCCTGCGCATCATACGTAATGGTGTAGACCACGCCGGCGTTGCCCGGCGAGGCATCGACGGTGTCGCCACCAATCGTCGCGGCGAAGCTGCCATCGACATTGTCCAGAGCAACCGCACCGGGATCGGCCCAGGTGTCGCCGCATTCGATGGTCGTCGTGCCCGGGTCGGTCACGGTGATGACCGGCGGCGTCACGTCGTTGATGGTGATGGTAATCGTTTCACTGTGCTCGTTGTTCTCCGAGTCGCGCACACGAACATCAATGGTCTGCGGGCTGTCGATCGCACTCAGCGCCAGCGCGGTTTCCACGTCAATGGTATCGCCGCTGACATTGTTCAGGACAAAGCGGCCACTGGCATCGTCGTCGAGGAACCAGGTGAAGCTCTCGCCGAGGTCGGGGTCGGTGACGGTCAGGGTGCCGACCAAGGTGCCGACGGTGGCGGTGTCGCTCACGCTCAGGGTGTTGGGGGTGATGTCCGTCGGCGGGAAGCCGGCTTCGTCTGCGCCGATGTCGTTGGTGGTGGCGAGCGGCTGCGGACGGGACTCGTAGTCGACGTCCATCGTTTCCGTAGAGCCGGTGGCGGCGCCCAAAGCGGGCGTGCTCGCAGCGGTCAGGCGACCATCGGCCGCGAGATTCGGATCCGCGATGATGGTGGACGCCGGCACCGTGATCCAGCCGGAAGTACTCGACTGGTCGATGGAGATGTTGGGCACGCCGCCGTCGTTGAGCGAGAAGGTCGGCGCAACGCCGAAGCTGCTCTGGGTACCGTCAAAGATGCATCCGGAGGCGGTGAAGATGTCGCCCGCACGCGCGTCCATCAGCACAAAGCTGGGCCCGGTCATCGTAACGTGAGTCATGTTGAAGTTGGCGACGCCGCTGCGGCCGTCGTTGGCGTTGATGTAGGTTGCACCGGCAATGCCCGCGGAGAAGACCGTGTTGCGATAATCGATCTGGGGGGCGAGCCCGGCGCCGCCGGTGGAGGTGGCATTGAAGACCCCGGTGCCGTTCTGCCAGTCGCAACCGATCATCTCGAAGGTCGGGTTCGCCACCAATGGCAGCGAGGGCGGGGTAATCAGGTTCCGCGAGCCAAGACTGGCCTCGACATATTGCAGGGAGATCTTGCCGCTGCGGAGTGCGGCGATGTTGGTCGTGGTGCCCATGCCAATCGGATCAAGGTCAACGCGGGGTACGGTCGGCAGATCGGAATCGTCGAGCCCAAGCACATACACCTCGGCGAAGCTGTTGTCGACATTGAAGATGGTCGGGCCGCAGCCGCCGAGGAACACGGGGCGGTAGAGGCGGTAGATATTGGGCGACGCCTGCGTGGAATCTCCCATTTCGTCAAACAGGCGGGCGTTGCCCGAGGTAAAGGAACAATCCCGGAATGTAATGTTGGAACCATTCGGATCCACGTTGTTGGGGTCGTTATATCGGAGGGCGGGGGCATTGCGCGGATTGGACGGGTTGACCTCGACCGAGGAAAATACGGAATCGCTGACCGCAACGTCCGCCTGACCGTCAAGGCGAATACGCGCACCCTCGCCGTCGGATCCCGAGAAGTCGACGTTGTCGAGGGTAACCGTGGAAGCCCCACCACCACGCGCACCGATGATGAGCACCTCCTCGGTATTGGTCGAACTGCCGCCGAAGAAGGAGACATTGGTCAGTTCCACGGGCCCCATCGTGGTGCCGCTGGCATTCACGGCGACGGAGTCGTTGGTCGCGCCCTTCGTGAAGTCCACGTTCTGAATGGTCACCGCGGCATCGGTCACACCATTGTCGATGCTCACCACGGGGTTGTCGTCGTTGACGATGAGCGAAATACGATCATTGTCGGCGGCGCCGACGATGCTGAGGGCGAGGCCATTCTGACGAATGCGCACCAGACGCGGCGAGGTGATCACGGGGGCCACGCCGGGATTCGTCGTGATGGTGATCGACGAGGCGACGTGCGCGCCATTGATGCCGTAGAACATCTGGGGCTCGGTATAGCCGGAGCCGCCGTTGTTGTCGAGAATCGTGATGACATGATCTCCCGTCTCAACGCGGGCAGCGCTCCAGGCATCAAACAAACTTTGATAGTTCGTTGCTGTGACTGGGTTTTGCGAGACCGTTAGCGTCTGGTCCGCCGCGAACGCCGTGCCCGCAAGTCATGTCGCGACCGCCAAAATTGTTGGAATTAGTTTACCCATGGTCAGTGTCCCACCTCGCTGCCAGGGCCAGATGGGCCCGTGATCGTCCACGCCCGTGTGAACGGACTCACAATAGTATACCTGATTCTGCGAAATTTTTGTCAATAATTTACCTGGCAACACCAATCCGCGCGCGGACGCGAATGGAATACTTGCTGACTTGCCCCCAATTCAGGATACTAATCGCCATGTATCACTACCGCCTCGCCCCGCTTTTTCTGCTCTTCCTTGTCTTCCCCGCAGCCACCGAGCCGCCCCTGGGCGACGTGGCCTTTCGCCAGTCGCTGAAGGATCTGGGCAATGACCTGCGGCTGATGTGTGTCGCGGCCCACCCGGACGACGAGGACGGCGCGACCCTGGCCTACTACCGGAAGAAGTACGGGGTGACCACCTTCGCTGTGATCGCAACACGCGGCGAAGGCGGCCAGAACGAGATCGGTCCGGAGCTCTATGAGGAACTGGGGGTCATCCGCACGCGCGAGATGATGGCCGCCGCCGAGATCGAAGGTGCGCAGCTGCGATTCCTGAACCTGCCGGAGTTTGGTTTCTCCAAGTCGCGCGAGGAAACGCTGGCGGTCTGGGGCCACGACGTCGCGCTGGAGCGGATGGTGCGCCTGATCAGGAAAGAACAGCCGAACGTCATTATCACGAACCACGGACGCCTGATCGACCACGGGCACCACCAGGCCATTGGAGCCGTCGTGTTCGAGGCCTTCGATGCGACAGCCGACCCCGCGGTGTTTCCCGAGCACCTGGACGAGGGCCTGCGCCCGTGGCAGGTGGCCCGCGTCTACAGCCGATCCTGGGGCGAGACGCTGGACGGGCAAACGCCGGAACCCTGGCACCGTGGTCCAAACGCCGTGCCGGTGCCCATCCACGAATTGAACGAGGAGCGCGGCCGCACCTATGCCGAGATCGCGGCCGCGGCCCTGGGCACGCACGAATCGCAGGGCATGCAAGTCTTTATCGACCGCTACCTCACCGGGGAGCCGGTGGTGTATTACGACCTGATTAGGGAGGCCCCGGTGCCCGCGGGCTTCGAGGGGATGGTGATGGACGAGGCCTGCGGCCCCCTCTTCGCGGGCGTACCGCACGCGACCAACGCCGATCTCCGTGCCTTGAGCGAGGCAAACGACACGCGAACAGCGCTCAAGCCGGCACTGCTGAAGCAGGCGGCTACGGCGCGTCCGATGCGGAAGAACAGCGACGCGACGCGGCGTATCTGGCAACGTACGAACCGGGCTGCGGCCGTGGCCGCAGATCTGCGTCTCGAAGCCAGCGTCAACGACACCCTGCTCGTACCCGGCCAAGCGGCCACGATTACGGCGAAGTTCCGGGACTTCGGCGCGCGGGATGCGGACAGCGTACGCGCACGCCTCCGTTTTCGTCGTGCGTTCCAGACCAATGGCGACACCAATGCGGTGCTAACCTTGAACGAGCACGGGGCGGGTACGGGACAGTTTGCGTTCGTCGTTCCGCCGGGCAGTGCGCCCACGCTGCCGTATGCAGCACATGTGTTCGAGAACAGTTTCCTTCAGCCGCAGATTTACGTCGAGGCCGATGTGCAATGCGGCGGCACGACCCTGACCCTTGAGGCACCGGTCTACGTGGATATCGCCCCGCCGGTGGGTGTGAACTTTGTCGACGCACCGTATCTGGTCCAGGCAGGATCGACGGCACCGTTGACGGTGGGTGTGCTGTTGAGCAACAACGCCGACGGGCCACAGGAGGCCACGTTGAGCCTGAGTGGCCCGACGGGTTGGCCAGTGCAGGCACCGGCGCAACTGCAGTTTGCCGCGGAAGACGAGCAGCAACTGGTGCAGGCGCGCATTCAGCCCCCGGCCGATGCCGCGCCGGGCGACTACACCGTGCAGGCCTGGATCCCGGGGCTCCCGTCACCCGTGGAAACGACGCTGCGCGTCGTCGATGTCGTGCTGCCGGAGACCGGACGCGTCGGGGTGATCCAGAGTTATGACGACACCTACATGACGACGCTCGCGCGCCTCGGTATCGACCATGAGGACATCACGCTCGAGGACTTCAGTCCTGCGCGCCTGGACCAGTTCGACACCATCATCATCGACATTCGCGCGTACCAATACCGCGCGGATCTGGTGGCGAACAATGGGGCGCTGCTCGACTATGTGCAGCGCGGCGGCACACTGTTGGTCAACTACATGAAAACCTTCGAGTGGCAGCGCGAGTTCGCCCCCTATCCGATTACGCTATCGCGCAACCGCGTCACCCGTGAGGACGCCCCGATGGAGGTGCTGGTGCCGGACCACCCCTTCTTCAACCACCCCAATACGCTACAGGACGCGGACTGGGACGGTTGGCGGCAGGAACGTGGCCTGTACTTCCCCGTGAAATGGGACGACGCGTACACGCCACTAATCGCCACCGCGGATCCGGGGGAAGTCATCCCGCCGGGCAGTTGCCTGGTCGCGGAGTACGGCGAGGGCACGTATTTCTACACCGCGCTAGGCTGGTACCGGCAGTTGCGGGAACTCCACCCCGGGGCCCTCCGCGCCTTCGCCAATATGTTGGCCCTCTAGCCCGATCTTCCTGAGGCCGGGAACGCATGCGAAGCGAGCGCCGGGTGCACGTGAATACCTGAGGTTGTTGCCAATGCCCTTCCCGGGGACGGGGACCCCAGGCTACACGTTACGCCGCAGGCAACTGTTGGCGTCATCCCCGCGAAGGCGGGGATCCAGTGCGCGATAGCGCCAATAGAAAAGGCCGCGCGCGCAAGCGCGACCTTCAATCCACT
>JAUIKJ010000436.1 GCA_030430835.1 Candidatus Hydrogenedentota bacterium | reverse complement strand
AGTGCGGTCTACCTGATTGTCATGCCAACCCTGCTCGGTCCTGAGCCCGGTGCAGCGGGTATGACAGACTTCCTGCAGAAACTTGCGTCGGACCATCCGGTGATCGTGCGCGACTGGCACGACGCCCTGCCTGAACCCCGATTGTTCTACAACCTCGACCATCTCAATACCGCCGGGGTGCAGCGCTTCGCCGAAGATTTGCTAGGTCCCCTGATGCACGAAACGCAGCCGCGCGATGCTGCCACCTACGGCGGATAGTCGCGGCTGGTTTACACGGCCGCGCCGGGAAAGCGACAATGCGCCGCATGGATGATGCGGAACCAGATTCCCGGATGTCGCGCCTGTTGCCGGCGGCGCTCCTTGGCATGCTCCTTGTCGTGATCATTCGCACCGCGTGGCTGGGCGACGACGCGTACATCAGCTTTCGCACCATCGACAATTTCCTGAATGGACACGGGTTGCGCTGGAACATTGACGAGCGGGTGCAGGCCTTCACGCATCCCCTCTGGTTGTTGCTGCTCTCGATTCCCATCGCGATCACGCGCGAGTTCTACTTCACGCCGCTTCTTTTCTCCCTCATATGCACCCTCGGCGCCATGCTCATCGTGAGCATGCGGGTCGCCTCCAACGCCTGGACCGCCAGCCTGGCGCTTCTGTTGTGTTGCGGATCCAAGGCCTTCACGGACTACGCCAGTTCCGGACTCGAGAATCCGCTCAGCTACCTGATTGCCGCCGCCTTCCTTGCGGTGTGGTGTTCGTACCGGCCCGGCAGATCACGGATACTCGCACTTTCCGTACTCGCCGGATTCGGTGCCCTGAACCGTCTGGACTTGGTGCTACTGTTTTTGCCGCCGTTGCTCTTCGCGGCCCACGCCACGGGCTGGAAGCCCGCGATCCCGCGAATTGCGGCGGGCTTTCTGCCACTGATTCTCTGGGAGCTCTTTTCGCTTTTCTACTACGGGAGCTTCTTTCCCAATACGGCCTATGCCAAGGTCTTCATGAACAGCGTCGGCCCCGGAGAACTTGTCAGGAACAGCCTGCTCTACTACCGCGCGTCGCTACTAATCGATCCCCTGACTTTGCTCACCATCGCGGCCGCGGGAATCTGGAGCGCGACGTCGGCGGGGCGGCGCCACTTGCCGGTGATGTTGGGTGTGGGCTGCTATCTTCTCTATCTCTTTCGCATCGGTGGCGACTTCATGAATGGTCGTTTTTTCAGCGTGGCCTTTCTGCTGGCGGTCGGCGTGTTGGCCGCAAGCCTGCCTGTGTCCCGACCGCAGCATCTTCTTCTGCCCGCCGTCGTCTTGGTGGCGAGTCTTTTTCTGCCCGCCGCACCGCTGCGATCCGGTTCAAACTACGGCCATCAAGAAGCATGGGTCTCCAGGCCGCAACTGTTCCGGGAGTTTATCCTCGACGAGCGTGGCATTTATTACCCCTACACGGGACTGCTGAAGGCACTCCGGAACGGCGGCGCGCCCCAGATGATCTGGTACCAGGACGAGACGGTACCGCTGGAAGGACCCGCGGTTGTTGTCGCGGGCCGCATCGGCCTTGCCGGATTCCTCGGCGGTCCGTCCTTCCACATTGTGGACCGGCTCGCCCTGGCGGATCCCTTGCTCGCCTTCATGCCTGCAAAGCGTGATTCAACGCCGGCAGGCCCCTTTATTGGACACTACGAACGTGTCGTTCCCGCGGGTTACCTCGCCACCTTGTGCAGCGGCGAGAACCGAATCGAGAATCCGCGTGTTGCCGCGCTCTACGACAGCGTGCAGATCGTAACCCGTGCGCCCCTGTTTGCGCCGGGGCGCTTCCAAGAAATTCTGCGGCGGAATCTGGGACACTACCGGGCGGAACTCGACGCGCCGGCCTGGCGTGCGGGTGCCGACATAGCCGAAGAGACGGTGCACCGCTGTGTGCCGGAT
>JAUIKJ010000435.1 GCA_030430835.1 Candidatus Hydrogenedentota bacterium | reverse complement strand
TGGAGACCTGGTGGGCGCTGGCCGACTGGCTGACGGGCAATGGCGAGGACTTCAAGGCGATTATGGCCGTGGACGTGAACCGCGGCGCGGGCCAGGTGCTGGCGCGCGGGCAGCAGGTGTTGATCCCGGCGGCCTATCTGCGCGACGTGATGAAGACCCTTTCACCGAACCGGCCGCGGCCGGTGCTGGTGCCCTCGGAGGCAACGGAAGATACGCCGCCGGATGGTCCGCTGGACCTGCCGGAAGATCCCGGCGAGGGCGAGAGCGGCCGTGAAATCCGCCTGGCCAATGCGGCGGGCGACCTGAGCTATGGCCGGGACGAATACGGACACTTCGCGGCCTACCGCCTGAAGAAGGGCGAGGCCATCTATACGGACGTGGTGATCCAGTTCACGGACTACCGCGAGAATTCGGACATTACCACGGCGTGTGAGACGGTGCTCAAGCGCAGCGGCATCCGCGATCCGCGGAAGATTGAGCCGGGTCAGTTGATCCGCATTCCGCTGGAGATGCTGGCGGACCGCTATCAGCCCGAGGGCAGCGCGGCGCGCCAGGCCTTTGAAGAAGTGCGGCAGGAAGCGCGTATGCTGGAAGCGGCACGGCCGCGGAGCCGCGATCTTGAGGGTGTGCTCATCGTACTGGACCCGGGGCATGGCGGGCGCGACTATGGCGCGAACTACGCCAAGGGCGGCCTCTACGAAGACGAAATCACCTACGACATCGCGGTACGCATCAAGAATTTGCTCGAATCGACGACGGCGGCGAAGGTGGCGATGACGATGCACGACCCGAACCAGGGCTTCACGCCGAGCGACGCGACGCGCTTCAAGCACGACACGGACGAAGAGGTACTGGTCAATCCGGCCTACAAGACGATGGATGCGCGAATTGCCGCAAACCTGCGCTGGTATCTGGCGAACGACATCTACCGCAACGCACTGAAGGCAGGCGTGGACGAGCAGAAGATGCTCTTCGCGAGCATTCATTGTGACGCGCTGTATCACACGCTGCGCGGCACGATGATCTATGTGCCGGGCGCGCAGTACCGCCGCGACCGCGAGGAATACAACAACCCGATCTACGCTCAGTTCGCGGAGTACCGAAACCAGCCGGCGGTAACAACGACGGCGAGCATGCGGCGGCGCGACGAGGCGATGTCGCGCAACTTCGCCAACACGCTGATCCAGAGTATCCGCACGAACAACCCGCCGCTGAAGGTCCACGACAAGGGCGACCCGATTCGCAACGTGATCCGCCAAAGCGGCGGCCGGGCTTATGTGCCGGCGGTGTTGCGCAACACGATGATTCCGACCAAGGTGCTCGTTGAGACGGCGAACATCAACAACACTGCCGATCGGCAGCGCCTGTCCGATCCGAAGTGGCGGCAATGGTACGCGGAGGCCTTTGTCAGCGCGGTGAAGAAGCACTTCGCGGGATAGGTCTCCCCCCACTTCTACCTCCTCCCGGCTGTGCTACACTGGCGACTGCCATGCATCACCATCTTCCCGGAGGATTCGCCGTGTCGCAACGCCAACTGTTTGCAACCATCGTGGTGCTCATCGCGACCGCTTGGACCGCGCCCCCAGCCTATGCGCAATCCGCCTATTCCAGCATCGAGACGAACAAGAAGGATATCGGCTTTCCGGCGCAGGCCGATCTTCGCCAGGCGGTGCTGGGTCTGATCGATGCGCGAAACTGGGACAAGTTGGAGGCGATGGCGACGCGGTATCGCGATGAGCGATTGACCTTCGCGAACGGAAACTCGGCGTATTACACCTTCTTCCAAGCGGTTGATAATTTCCGGGAGATGAAGGACGAGGACCGGTTCTCACGGTTGCTGACCCACCTCGCGTTGTGGAAGGAGCACCGGCCGGACTCCTATTTCCCGGACCTGATGAAGGCACATGCCTACTATGAGCGGGG
>JAUIKJ010000070.1 GCA_030430835.1 Candidatus Hydrogenedentota bacterium | reverse complement strand
TCCGGGCTGGAGGGTGTCTTGTGTAATTCCAGAATCCTTGGTAGGATCGAGATGAAGCTTAGTGAAGTCAAGGAAGCCGAGTATGCCATTGTTCGAAGTACTGTGCCGCGCCTGCGAGACGCGGAGCGAAGTGCTGGTGCGGGCCGCCGAGAAGCCGGTGTGTCCGGACTGCGGATCCGCGAAGTTGGAACGGCAAATGAGCCGGATCACGCCGATGGGCGCGAGTGCGCCGGAGGCGGCGCCCATGGGCTGCGGGATGCAACAGTGCTGCCAGATGACCGGCGGCGGTTGCCCGAACTAGGAAGCCAATCAACGTGAACCCGAAGCGCCACGAGACGCCGCCCTTGCCCACGCTGCGCGGATACTTCCGCGAGGCGCTGCGGCAGGCCAATGCGTGGCGTCCGGTCAGTTTCTATTTCCTGCTGGCCATTCCCGTGGTGATGGTGCTGGGTGCGCAGATGTTCCGCTTCGAGGACAACCCCGCGCGCTTCGCGCTGATTCTCTCGCTGATATTCATCTTCTTCGGCGTGGTGCTCCTGCGCGCGGTGATGGACCTGTTCGAGATCAGCCGGCGCAGCCTCCGCGAGCACCGCAACGCCTGGGTCGAAACCCTGGGGGACGCGGGCTTCATCGAGGAGCTTGGCGACCGGGTGCGCCGGGAAGAGGCCAAGCAGGCCGATCCCCTCGCCTGATTCGGCGCCCGGGTCGGGCCGCATTTCCCCGCGGCACCTTGCTACACTACCGCCATGGGAGGCCTGACCCATGGCCCTGCTTGTTGTACTGCTCATCGCCGTTTTCATCTCCGTGCTCACCGTGCGCGTGTTTGCGCGTGCGCTGATGCGGACCGGCATCTCGCAGGAGATGGCGGAATTTCAGGCGCTGTCCGCCTTCACCACCGTGGGCTTTACCACCGCCGAGGCCGAGAGCGTCGTGGCCCATCCGGTACGGCGGCGCATCGTCATGCTGCTGATGCTGATGGGCAACGTGGGCCTCGTAACCGTGCTGGGTTCCGGCATCGTCTCCTTCATGTCAGTGGCCGAACGTGGCTCGGTCTCCTCGCTGCTGATGCAGATCGGCCTGCTACTCGGCGGGCTCGCCGGCATCTGGCTGCTTTTCAGCAGCCGCCTGGTCGACAACCTCATCAACCGCACGGTCGATTGGTCTGTGGGGCACTGGTCGGAACTGGAGGTGCGCGACTATGTCGATCTCCTGCACCTGACCGAGGGCTACAGCGTGACGGAGTTGGCTATCGATCCGGAGGATTGGCTGGTGGGCCACACACTGGAGATGCTGCGGCTGGCCGACGTGGGCGTGAATGTACTGGCGATCGTTCGGGAAGATGGTGAGTTTATCGGTTCACCCGTCGGTGAGACGCCGCTGGAAGGGGGCGATCAACTTATTATCTATGGCTCCGCGGAGGCCGTACAGCAACTCGACGAAAACCGGCAGAACCACGCGGCCCACGCAGATCACATGGATCGCGTGACACGGACGCGCAACCGCAAGCGCGCGGAACGCGAGAAAAAAGAAATCGAAGGTACCCTCGAATGAGCACCGACCCGGATCAGACGCGCCTGTGGGCGCTTCGGTATTTCCTTCTCGACATGGACGGCACCATCTACCTGGGGCCCGAGCTCATACCCGGTGCGAAGGAATTCATCCAGCATTTGCGCGACAGCGGGCGGCAGTTCCTCTTCTTCACGAACAATCCGACACGCGACGCGGCGCAATACAGCGCGAAGCTCCAGAAGCTGGGCATCGACGCGGCGCCCGAGGAGATTCTCACCGCGGGCGAGGCCACCGCGCGTTACCTCGTCAGCGCGACCGATTACCGGCGCGTATACGTAATCGGCACCCCTTCTTTCGAAGCGGAGTTGCGGCGGGCCGGGCTGGATCTGGTGGACGAGAAACCGGATGCCGTCGTGCTCGCCTTCGACACCACCCTGACCTATGCCAAGCTCGAGCGTGCCACGCTGCACCTCGCGCAGGGCGTGCCCTACATCGCGACGAATCCGGACAGGGTGTGTCCGACAGAATACGGTGGCATCCCCGATTGCGGCGCGACGGCCGCACTGCTCGAAGCGGCCACGGGCCGCACACCGAAGTACATCGGCAAACCCAACGCCGAGATGGCGAGGATGGGGATGGACAAGCTTGGCGCGGATCCCGATCATACGGCGATGGTCGGCGACCGTCTCTACACCGATATGGCCATGGCGCGGCAAGCGGGCATCGCGTCCATCCTCGTGCTCAGCGGCGAAGCCAAGCGCGAGGACATCAAGGGCCCCAAACCCAGCTTCATCTTCGAGTCCGTGGATGAACTGCGACAAAACCTGGACGGGTGAGTAGCACGAAGCCCCGGGCTAGGCCTCTGCGTCCCGTTCGTCGAAGCGCGCGAAACGCTCGCGGAACTCGGCTTCCTTGCCGCGGTCGGTGGGGTGGTAGAAGGTACCGCGCGGCACGCCGTAGTCCTGCGTGACGTAGCCCTCTTCGTAGTCGTGGGCGTAGAGATAGTTGCCGCCGCGGCCGAGACGCTTCGCGCCCTTGTAGTGGGTATCCTGCAATGCAGGCGGCACGGCAATGCTCTTCTCTTCTTCCACCATGGCCTGCGCGGCATTGATGCCGTTGTAGGCCGCGTTGCTCTTGGGCGCACAGGCGACATAGGTCGCGGCCTGCGCCAGAATGATCCGGGCCTCGGGCAGGCCAATAAATTCGCAGGCCTGCCACGCGGCATTCGCCACGACCAGCGCCTGCGGCTCCGCATTGCCCACGTCCTCCGAGGCGGCGATTACGATGCGCCGCGCCACAAAGCGCGGCGGTTCGCCCGACGCGAGCATCCGCGCCATCCAGTACAGGGCGGCGTCGGGATTGCTCCCGCGCATGCTCTTGATGAAGGCCGAAGCCGCGTCGTAGTGCTCGTCGCCGGTGCCGTCGTAGTGCAACAGCTTGCGCTGGATCGATTCGGTGGCTTCCGCCTGGGTCACATGGATTCGCCCGTCCACCGGCGGCGTGGTGAGCAGCGCGATTTCCAGTGCATTCAAGGACCGCCGCACGTCGCCCTCAGCGTATCTCGCGATGTGTTCCAGCGCATCGTCGTCCACCACGAGCTCGTACGCGTCCACCCCGAGTTCGGGATGCGTCAGCGCGCGCCGGAGCAATGTGACCACCTGCTCGTTCTCCAAGCGTTTCAACTCGAAGATCTGCGACCGCGACAGCAGCGGCGCCACCACGGAGAAGAAGGGGTTCTCCGTCGTCGCGCCAATGAGCACGATGCTGCCGTTCTCGACATCCGGCAAGAGCGCGTCCTGCTGCGCGCGGTTGAAGCGGTGAATCTCGTCCACGAAGACGATGGTCTTGCGCTGCTCGTGGATCTGCCGCTGCTTCGCGGCGGAGATGACCTCGCGCAATTCCTTCACGCCGGAGGTCACCGCGTTCAATGGCTCGAAGCGCGCCGCTGTCCGCATGGCGATAATCCGCGCGAGGGCGGTCTTCCCCACGCCCGGCGGACCGTAGAGAATCAGCGAGGTAATCCGGTCCGCCTCGATCGCGCGTCGCAGCATCTTGCCGGGGCCGATGATATGCTCCTGCCCGACGAGGTCGTCGAGATTGCGCGGGGCCAGACGGCGCGCGAGCGGGGCTTCTCGGCGCATCCGGTCCGCGGCGGCATGTTCAAAGAGATCGGCCATCGTCCTATCCTAATGGCACCGCGGCGCGTCCGCAATGTGCGGCCGAATTCTAAACCTCAGTGCACGGTTGTGCCCTTCCGGGCGCGAAGGCTAGAATAGCCCCTCAATTATTGGGAGTTTTCCATGAGCGATTCGGGCTATATCAACTATTTCGAGCTGCTCGGGCTGGAAGCGGAAGCGAAGCCGGGCGAGGTGCGCAATGCCTACAAGAAGCTCATGAAAGGCCTTGTGGGCGACATCGCACAGACCCAGATTACGCCAGACCGGCGGGATCAGTTCCTGCTGAAGATGGCACAGCTCAATGCGGGCTTCTACATCCTACGCGACAAAGAGCGCCGGGCGAAGTTCGCCGAGGACCGTGCCCGGGTCATCGACCTCGAAGCGCGCTGGCGCGAGGCCGGTGAACGCGGGGAGAACGTCGAAGCCTTGCGCCGGGAGTACGACGGCGCGCTGAAACACTTCCTGGCCACCTACATGGAAGAACTGATCCTGGAAGCGGGCCGCGACGCCGAGTGCGTCGAAGCCAGCCATTGGGATCCTTCGCACGAGCGCCACGCAAGCCGCGTGTTGCGCCATTATCGCCAGCGCCAGTACAACGAAATCCACGAACGCCTGCCCTTCTATGAGATTACGAAGCCCGTGATCGACTGGGATGAGCGGGCCCGCGCGGCCGCGGCACTGGTCGCATCGAAAGGGGCATGACATGGCCTCCACCGCAACCTTGAATCCGGTTCCCGTCAGCCAGGACACGGTCGATGCCTGCATCGCCTGGGCCGTCTCCCGCGGTGACATGGTGAACTTTCGCTTCTGTTTCATCTCCTATTCGCCCCTGCGCAGCGACTCCACCGAAGACGTCAGCACCCCGAAGTACAGCTACCTGCGCCCGGCCGATGAGAATGACCCGCACTACCGCGAGGCACTGGAACTCGTGCAGCGCCCGGAAATCCGCGACCATGTCAGCGCGCAACTCTCGAAGAAGGGCCAGGCGCAGTTGCCGTGGGAACTGGTGCTAAAGCTGGCGGACAACGCGGTGCGCCTGAACAAGATGACGACGGCCGCGCAGGCATACGAGCTGCTGCGCATCCGGCGCCGCATGATGGAGCTCTTCTACGTGGAAGGCGATCGTGCATTGGACGACAACCGCATCGACGATGCGGTGCGTGCCTATGCCAAGGCGACGGCGCTGGGCTATGACTATGCCGCCTTCCCGGAGCCCCTGCCGGCCGTGCCGAATTACCAGACGCGCGCGCTGATGATGCACGCGATCTATCCGCAGAAGCCGGAGGACTGCATCGCGTTGCAACCACCGGATACGCACCTGCGGGCGGCGTTGGGCTATCTCCTGTCGGACGAGGCCGCAGCCCGGCTCGACAGCCGGCCCGCGCCCACGCGTGTGGCCTTCCTCGAGACCCTCGTACGCACGCTCGATCCGGAATGGGATGCCTTCGCAAAGCGCTACCACGAAGCCTGCGACATGATCCTGAAATACGGCGACAAGAACAAGAATCCGGAACAGGATGCGGACGACGGCGCATCGCTGGCGGAGGAGATTGAGAAGGCGCAGAAGGAGCGCGACTGGAACGCCATACCGGCCACCTTGCTCGGGCGTCCCATCGACAGCGGCGCATGGTGGCAGTACCTCAAGGAACTGGCCTACCAACATCCCGCGGCACCGCTTTTCATCTCACGCCAGATCGTTTCGCGCGATGTGGAAATCCTCATGCCGCGCTACGTGAAGAATTCCGAGATCGTGCAGCGGCTGGGCTTGGCTATCGACTGAGACGGGCGGGTACTATTCAAGCTCCGGCGCTTCCGCGCCCGCGGCATTCGTCAGCAGAACGAGTTCCTTGTTGCTGTACGGCCCCATGACCACCTGCACGCCCTCGGGGAATGCGGCGCCGAATTCTTCCATGAGCTTCTCGCGGGTCAGATAGAAATAGGGTACGTCGCCCAGCAGTTTTTCCCGGACCGCCGCGAGGTCAACGTTCTCCGCGATGGGATGCTCGGCGTAATAGGTGAAGTGCGGGTAGACCTTTGTCGCTTCCACAGGATAGCCGGCGGCCGCCAATGCCCGGCACACCTCGCCGATCGCCTTGGGTGACCGCGCGCCGCGATAATCGAAGCTGCGAATCAGCAGCACGCCCAACACGACCAACAGGCCCGTAACAAGAATCCGGCCGACCGTGTCGCGGCGCGCTGGTGGCCAGATCATCAAGGCCACGGCAACCAGCGCAAGCGCGCTAAGCTCGGCAATCAACATCCGGTCGCCACCGTCGATCAAGGCATAGACTGGAACGCCCACGGCGCCTGCGAGCAAGAGCGGACCTAAGCCGGCACACCATGCTCGGTATCCCGCGGGCGCGTCCCCCGCCTGCGCGTCCCAATCCGCGACGCGCACGCTCAGCGCCAGCAGGAGCCAGGGCACCGCGGGCAGAATGTATTCGTATTCCTTGCCGGCAATCAGCGAGAAGATCAGGATGCTGATTACGCTCATCGCGAGGCCGAAGCGGTAGTGCGGGTTTGCGTACCGCCAGTTCGAAGGGAATAGAAAGGCAAACAGCAGCAGGCCACCCGGCGCGAGCATCGCGGGAAGCGCGAGGAAGTAGTAGAGCGGGCTGCCGCTGTTGATGGTGGTTGCCGTGTGGGTACGTTCCGTAACCTCCCCGCGAATCAGGTCTGCCGGGGATCCCCAGTCATCGCGTTGCAGCACGGCCACCGCCCAAGGCGCAGCCACCGCCACGGCCACCACGATGGCGATGAGGGTTAGCCCAAGGCTGGGCAGCGCCGCACGGCCGGCGTCTCGAAACACGATTACGATCCACCCGGTGACCAGCAGCGCGAGCGCCACGGGGAAGCCGATGGGGATAAACATGAACACCAGCCCCACCGCCATGCACAGTGCGGCCCAAAGGAGCGCACGGTGCAGCGCGGCCTCTTCGGACTGCAAGAGCACCCAGGCCAGCCACGCGCCGGCCACGAAAAGGTAAGGCGGCGGCCCCTTCAGCATCGTCGCCGCACCCAGGGCGAGTCCGGAAAGTACGGCAAGCCCAATGCCTTGCCCGCGCCCGCGGGATCGCCATGCGGCATACAGCCCGGCCACGGCGAGAAAGGTGAAGAGAAGAAGTGGCACGTCGAGGTTGGCCCAACGCGCGCGCTCCAGAAAATAGGGCGCGCCCAGCAACATCAGCGCCGCCCAACGGGCGGGCGTCTCGTCGACAAGCCGCCGAAACACCAGGTACACCGCGAGCACCAGGAGTACGGCGCAGACCGCCGTCGGGATTCGCGCGATGCCGGCGGTGACCTGTCCCGTCAAGCGGTAGAGGCCGGCGATCGCCCAATAGAGGAGCGGCGGTTTCTTGAGGTAGGGCGCGCCGTTGAGCGTCGGCACCACAAAGTCGCCGGAGCGGATCATCTCCGCGGGCGGCGCAGCGCGCTGACCTTCGTTGTCGGTCGAGACGTCCATCCGGCCGAGTTCGAGAAAGATGCCAATTGTGGATAGGCCGAGGAGCAGCACGACGAAGACGACGGGATTCAATCGGGACACCGGAGTACTCCAGGAGACGGCGGATATGCGGTGATCCAGACGAATGTAGCCGTAATTTGTTCACGCTGGATGAGCGGTGAACGGACTGGCAGAGCCCCGGCACTGGCGGGACGTGTGGCTAGAAGCCTTCGCCCCGCTGGTGCGCCTCGGCGAGTTCCGCGATGTAATCGGGGTCGAGCTTCGGAAAGAGCACCTTTGGCGGCTGCAGGGCAGCGCCGGCGGCGAGTGTTTCCTTTGCCGCGTTCCACCCATCCGCGCCACCATCGGGACCACCATCGGGCAGGGCGACGCCCAGGATCCCGGCGAGCTTAGCCGCACCATCGGGCAGGAAGGGCGCCATCGTGTGGCAGAGCGCCTTGACCACCTGCGTGCAGACGTAGAGCGTGGTCGCGGTGCGTTCCATGTCTGTCTTGCGCGTGACCCACGGCTCCTTCGTATTGAAGTACACGTTGGCCTTACGGCCAAGGTCGATGAAGCGCTCCAGCGCCTGCCGGAAGCGGAAGCCATCAAGCGCCTCGGCGATCTCGTCCACCTGCCGGGGGATCGCATCGAGCATCGCCTGGTCCTCGGCGTCGAAGGCGCCGGGCTGCGGCACTTTACCGTCGAAGTTCTTCACGGTCATCGTCAGAGAACGGTGTACAAAGTTGCCGACGACGTCGCAGAGCTCGCCGTTGTAGCGGTGCATGAAGTCGTCCCAGTCGAAGTCGCTGTCTTTCGACTCGGGCGCGATGGCGCAGAGGTAGTATCGGATCACGTCCGGCGCAAATTGTTCCAGCGCCCAGCGCACGGAGATCATGTTCCCGCGCGACTTGGATCCCTTCTCGGACTTGCCGGTCTGCCGGTTGAAGATGTTGAGGTATTCGTTGCCGACGACGTTGTCCGCCAGCACGTAGCCGTCTTGCCCCATCAGCATGGCCGGGAAGATCACCGCGTGGAAGGGCACGTTGTCCTTGCCGATAAAGTGAAGCAGGCGCGACGATTCATCCTTCCACCAAGCCTGCCACGCATCTTCACCGCGGTCGGTATCCATACCCCACTGGCGCGTGTTGGTCACGTAGCCGATCGGCGCATCGAACCAGACGTAGATGCGCTTTCCTTCGGCTTCCGGACCGTCAATCGGAATCGGTACACCCCAGTCGGTGTCGCGCGTGATGCACCGCGAACGCAGGTCGCCGACCCACCCGTTGGCAATGCCCTTCACGTTTGCGCGCCACTCGGGATGACTGTCGAGCCAGGCCTTGAGACGATCCGTGAACTTCGGCAGATCGAGAAACCAGTGGCGCGAGCTGCGCAGTACTGGCGATGACGCATCGCCGGGAATGACGGAACGCGGCGACACGAGTTCATTTGCGGCGTACTGCGCGCCGCAGTTCTCGCATTCGTCGCCGTTCGCATCCTCGTAGCCGCACTTCGGGCAGGTGCCCTTTACATAGCGGTCGGGCAGGAAGCGCTCAAGCTGCTCGGAGTACCACAGCTCCATGTCTTCCTGATGAATGTAGCCTGCGGCATCAAGCGCGCGGAAGAAGGACTGCGTGGTGTCGACGTGCAGTTCGGAGGACGTCCGGCCGTAGATGTCGTAGGAAATTCCCAGCCGGGCGAAGGCATCGGCATTCGCGCTGTGGTAGCGGTCCACGACATCGCGCGGTTGCACGCCTTCCTTCAGGGCCGTCAGCGTGATCGGCACGCCGTGCTCGTCGGACCCGCCGATATAGAGTACCGGCGCACCCTTGATCCGCAGGTAGCGCACATAGATGTCCGCCGGCAGATAGGCACCGGCGATGTGCCCCAGGTGAATATGCCCATTCGCATAGGGCAGGGCCGAGGTCACTAGTGTACGTTTGAAGTCAGGCATGCTCACTCATCCGGTTCAGGCGGTAATGATCGGGGAATTGTACCGAATAAACCGGGGATGATGCATACGGTCCGGGCCGGCTTCGGACACAGCGCCCGCTGCAGGGTTTAGCGAACGAGGTTGACGAGCGTGTCGAGCATTCGGTCGGTCACGGAGATGACCCGCGCGGAGGCTTCGAAGGCACGTTGATACTGAATGAGGTAGGTTGCCTCTTCGTCGAGGCTGACGCCGGATACTTCCTGGCGGCGCTGGGCGAAATCGAGGACAAAGGCCTGCTGCACCGCCAGCGTGTCCAGGTTGGATCGGGACCGGATGCCGACTTCGACGATCGTGGATTCGAAGTATTCATTCAGGGTTTGGCTGTCGTTGTCCAGCAGTTCCATACCGCGCACGGCGGCCAGGGCCAATGCGGCGGCGTTGTCCCCCGTCTCAAGCGGGTCCAGACTGAAGCCGGTGCTGAGCCACTCCGGGTTGTCCTCGATGTCCTGGTTGACGTTGATAGACGCGGCGTCGCTGCCGGTGAGCAGGCCATTCAGGCCAATCGCCGTCAGTACGCCGGAGGTGTCGTTCGCGAAGGTGAAGGAGTAGCCCGAGTCGGGGGTGATGTTCAGGATACCGTTCCCGTCGGCAAGGGACGTGAGAAAGGCGGAAGCATTGATCGCCCCTTCAATATCGCCCAGCGTGGTCCATCCGGAGATCGGGCCGCTGGTCGTTACCGGTACGGTGATGGTCTCGACCAGGGTCGGGGGAGTGGTGGATTCGTCGAAGACATGGACTTCGAAGCTCCCCTCTTCCACGGGGAAGGGAAGCTCGGCGATGTTGTCGCCGAAGGGTGCATTCACGTTGAGCACGCTGTTGGTCGATGCGATGGCCTGATCGATGTAGGAGAGGCCATTGCCCTGCGTGTGGATGTCGTTGATGCCCTTGATGAGCGCCGCCGCCATGGCGTCCAGGCGATCCTTGATCGCCTTGATCTCGACATCGCGTGCCTGAAACGCGCCGTGCAGGCTGCCGCCGCTGATGATGATGTCATCGCCGGTGTCCACGAATCGCACCCCAAGAAAATCGGGGCGGTCGGGGTCGATGGTGGGATCGGGATAGGTCTCCAGCTCGCTGTAGCGCCCGCCGTTGACCAACTCCGCGCCCCCGAGTTGGATGTCGATGACACCGTTGTCGCGTTCCCGATAGTTGATGTTCACTATGGAGG
>JAUIKJ010000069.1 GCA_030430835.1 Candidatus Hydrogenedentota bacterium | reverse complement strand
CGACGTCCATCAGCAGCAGGTCCGTGTTGAAGAAGAACATGAAGGGCAGGATGGCCGTGCGCATGTCGTAGACGAAGCCCTGCACGCCGGTGTTCATCGGCCGGGATCGCGCGATGGCGGCCGCGGCATAGGCCGCGAGGCCGACCGGCGGGGTGTCGTCGGCGAGGATCCCGAAGAAGAACACGAAGAGATGCGCGGCGAGGATGGGCACGACGTAGCCCGCATCGCCGGCGAGCGCAACGATCACGGGCGCGGTCAGCGACGCCATCACGATGTAATTCGCGGTGGTCGGCAGGCCCATGCCGAGGAGCAGCGAGGCCACGGCGGTGAGCAGGAGGATCGCGTAGATGTTGCCGCCGGAGATGGTCTCCACGATGGCGGTGATGCGGTCGCCGGGTCCCAGGCTCACGACGCCGACGATGATGCCCGCGGCCGCCACGGCGACGCCGATGGACATCATGTTGCGCCCCCCGGCGACGAGGCTGTCCCCGAGTTGTGCGGCGGTCAGTTTTGCGGCGCGCCCCCACCCTTCCCCGCGCCAGCCGATGGTCACGGCGTTGTAGACCGCGGCGGTCGCCGCGAGGACGAGGATTGCCCAGAAGGCGGAGAGCTCCGGCGAGTACCGGCGGATGACGAGACAATAGAGCAGAAAGGCGAGCGGCACGAGGAAGTGCATGCCTTCGAGCAGCACCGCGCGCAACTGGGGTAGCTCCTCGCGCGGCACGGCCTTGAGGCCGAGCTTCGAGGCTTCGAGGTGCGTGATGTAGATCAGCGCGAGGTAGGAGCAAATCGCCGGGATGAAGGCGGCGCGCACAACTTCGATATAGGGCACGCTGCAGAACTCGGCGATGATGAAGGCGGCCGCTCCCATGATGGGCGGCATGAGCTGGCCGTTCGTGCTCGCGGCGACTTCGATCGCCGCGGCCTTTTCCGCGGGATAGCCTGCCTTCTTCATCAAGGGAATCGTGAAGGTGCCGGTGGTCACCACGTTGGCGATGCTGGAGCCGGAGACCATGCCGGTCAGGCCGCTGCCCAGCACGGCGGCCTTCGCCGGGCCGCCCTTGAAGCCGCCGAGCAACGCGAAGGCCAGCCGCACGAAGAATGCGCCGCCGCCGGTCTTCTCCAGCATCGCGCCGAAGAGCACAAAGAGAAAGACGGTGGAGGCAGAAACGTAGAGTGGCATGCCGTAGATGCCCTGTGTGGACATCGACAACTGGCTCACGAGCCGCTCCAGGCTCACGCTGCGAAAGGCGAGCACCTGCGGCAACTCTTGCGCGAAGAGCGCGTAGCCGAGGAAGAGCGCAGCGACGATGGGCAAGGCCGGACCCAAGGCCCGGCGTGCGGCCTCCAGCAGCAACACCACCAGCACGATGCCCACGACCAGGTCGCGCGTCAGCGGCAGGCCGGATCGCTCTGCGATGCCGTTGTAATCGATTGCGTAGTAGGCGGCGGCCGCGCCCGCGGCGATCGCCAGTGCAAGGTCAATGACGCCGATTCGGTGGCCGCTCAGCCAGCGGCCCTTCCAGTTCAGGATCGCCCGGGATGCGCGCAGGTAGCCCGGCGCGTCCGGCGCCGCGGGACGCATCATCCACGCCGCGATCCATCCCGAACGCAGCGCCGGAAAACTCAGGTAGACCAGTACAATCGCGAAGACGAGATGCGCGGATCGCACGTACACGGAGTCGATGGCGAGCAGGTCGCCCAGAAAGGGTGCGGGCACGGCGAGTTGAAAGACGGACCACATCGCTGCGACCACTGGAATCAGCCAGCGGGCGATTCCCGTGTCGCGCGCACCGAACTCGCGTTCCTCAACCAGCCGGCGCGCGGCTTCCGCACCGGCGTCTGGTGCCGGGTCCGGCTGCGTCATGCGCGCACGGCCACGCCGGTCTTCTCGCGCACGAAGGCCGCCGCCTGCGCGATGGCGTCCATCGCTTCATCGAGCGCGGGCCCATAGCGGTGCCAGACATGGATCATGTCTTCCCAGATCTGGAGCGTGACCTCTACGCCGGCGGCTTCCGCGCGCGCGGCGAGCCGGGTCGAATCGTCGAGCAAGGTCTCGGCGGTGCCCACCTGAATCATCAGCGGCGGCAGACCTTCCAGGTCGCCATGGAGCGGTGCTGCATAGGGGTCGCGCCGGTCGGCGTCGCCCAGGAACATGCGTGCGTACTGAAGCACCTCACGCTTCTGAATGATAGGGTCCTCCTTGGCGCGGGTCTCCATGGAATTGCCCAGACCTTCCATGTCGGTCCAGGGCGAGAAGCAGACCCCAGCCACGGGCAGGGGCAGCCCCTCGTCACGCGCTTTGAGCATCGCGGCCACTACGAGCCCACCACCCGCGGAATCGCCCATGAAGACAATCTGCTCCGGCGCGTGGCCCTGATCGAGCAACCAGCGGTAGCATGCCGTTGCATCCTCCACGGCGGCGGGGTGCGGATGCTCCGGCGCCAGACGATAGTCCAGGCCCAGCACGCGCATTTTCGTGGCGTCAGCGACCTGACTCATGATCGCTGCGTGGGTGTTCAGCGAACCGAGGATGTAGGCACCGCCGTGCAGGTAGAGAATCACACGATTTGCGTCGCCCGCCGGGGGCGTGAACCAGGCCACGGGACGATCTGCGGCTACGGCATCTTCCCGGGTGACATCCTCCGGACGCGGCAACGCGGCCGAAAACTCCTCGTAGCTTTCGCGGAGTGCCGCGAGGCTCTTGGGTGGATTCTTACTCCATTCCCAGAGCGCGTCGACCAGCGGCTGCAGTTGTTGCTTGCTCATGCTAGGCCCCCGTGGCCGGCAGCAGGCCGGCCTCCTGGAAGTAGCGGGCCGCGCCGGGGTGAAGCGGCGCGAAGTTTCCCTGCACCATCTCTTCCGCCTTCAGGTAGTTCAGGGCGGCATGCGTGCCGCGGAAGGCGTCGAGGTTGTCGAATATCGCCTTGGTTACCGCGTAGACCACATCATCGCTGACGGTGGCCGAGGTGACCAGGGTCGTCTTCAATCCGATTGTCGCCGCGTCGGAGGTATTCAGAATGCCCGGGTAGTCTGCAACGGGAATGTTGGCGGTACTGTAATAGGGTTTGCTCGCAATGAGGGAAGTAACCGCCGGACCCGCAATGGACACGAAGCGCGCGGGTCGCGTCCCCGCGGTAAGCTCCATGAAGGTGCCGGCGGGGTGGCCCACGGTGAAGAAGAAGGCGTCGAGACGGTTGTCCTGAAAGAGCTTCGGCGATTCGCCCGCGGTTATGTCTTGCGTGTCGATGTCGGTTTCCGGATCGAGGCCGGCGGCCGTGAGCACATCGATGGCGTTGACCCGCGTGCCGGATCCGGGATTGCCAATGTTTACGCGTTTGCCCTTCAGGTCGCCTACCTGTTCGATGCCCGCATCCTCCGCCGCCGCCAGGGTCACCATCTCGGTGTAGAGGCTGCACACCGCACGCAGATTCGACTGCGCCCCATGCGCCGCCCATTCCGCTTCACCATGGACCGCCTGGTATTGCCGGTCGGCCTGCACGATGCCAAAGTCGAGGTCACCGGTCATGAGCGCGTTGATGTTAAAGACCGAGCCGTCTGTCGCCTCGACGGAGGCCTGGACCCCGTGATCGGATTGGGCCTTGTTGACCCACTGGGCGATGCCCGCGCCAACGGGGTAATAGACACCGGTCTGGCTGGCGGTACCGATCTTGATGTAGGTCGTTTCCGGCGCGCCGCTGGATGTGCCGGATCCGCCGCAGGCTGCGAGAAAGGCGGTGCAGAGGGCGGTCAGGGCCAGGGTGGCCCGGGAGTCGATAGGGCGCGTATGCATGCGCATGAGGCTCCTTCCTGCGTTCGACTTGCGTTCGTAAGCCGTCGTACTGTTTAATGTCAAACCGAATTGCGCTTCGGCAGGTTCCGCATTATGGCGGCCGCGCGGAGAGCCTTCAAGGTCGATGGCTCCCGAGGCCGTGTAGAACGGTTGGCGTGTGCGGCATCTGCACAGTGCATGCGGTCGTAAAACTTGCAGCCCGGCCGCTTTGGCCGGTATACTTTAACACTTGTCAATCGCGCGTAAACCAAGCGAGCGACAAAATTTACGAAAGAAAGGAGGTGCGCGCATGGCAGAAACAAACATCGCTGAGAAGGTACGCGAAATTATCGCGGAACGTCTCGACCGCAAGCCGGAGGAAGTCACCGACGACGCCAAGATCATTGACGATCTGGGCGCCGATTCGCTGGATGTCACGGAGCTGATGATGGCGCTGGAGGAGGAATACAACATTGACATCGACGACGAAGCCAACGCCATTGAGACGGTCGGCGACGCCGTGAAATACATCGAATCGAAGATGTAGGAGACCGCTCCGCGCCCAGGCGGGCGCTTCAAATAAACCTTTTTGCGCAGTACCCAGCCCAATCGGCATCCTACCGGGGGGGCTGGGTATTCGCAGTTATGGAGAGATCGTTTCATGCGTATCGTAGTCACCGGAATCGGCATCGTCTCCCCGCTGGGCAACACCGTGAAGACCTTCTGGGAAAACCTCACTGCCGGCCGCTCGGGCATCCGCACCATCGACACCTTCGACCCGACGGACTATCCCGCCAAGATTGCTGGAATCGCTGAGGACGTGTCCCCGCACAACATGGACAACAAGGAACAGCGGCGCCATTGCCGTTGCACGGTGTTTGCCGTAGAAGCGGCCAACCAGGCCGTGGCCCAGGCGGGTGTGGAGCTGGACCGCGAGGATCCTTACCGTTGCGGCGTGATGATCGGGTCCGGTATCGCGGGTATTGACACCATTTATGACAACTGTGTGAAGCATGATCACGGCGGGCCGCGCCGGGTCTCCCCGCTGATGATTCCCACGGGGATTACCAACGCGGCCTCCGGGTATGTGGCCCAGGCCCATGGCTACATGGGACCGAACAAGGTGATCGTCACGGCCTGCGCCACCGGTTCCCACTGCATTGGCGACGCGGCCGACGCCATCCGCCTCGGCAAAGCGGATGTGATGCTTGCGGGCGGCACGGAATCCACGATTATCCCCTTCGCGATTGCCGGTTTCGGCGCGATGCGTGCCCTCTCCACGGGTCGCAACGATGAGCCCGAGAAAGCGTCGCGTCCCTTTGATCTGGATCGCGATGGCTTCGTGATGGGCGAAGGCGCCGCCGTCCTTGTGCTGGAATCCGACGAACACGCCAAGGCGCGCGGCGCGGAGATTCTGGGTGAGATTGTGATGCTTGGCGAGTCCTGCGATGCCTACCATATCGCCGCGCCCCGTGAAGACGGGTCGGGTCCCGCAGCCGCAATGAAGCAGGCGCTCACCCTGGGCAAGCTGAATCCGGAAGACATCGGCTACTTCAATGCCCACGGGACCAGCACCAAACTGAATGACGCGAGTGAGACCCAGGCGCTGAAGGCGGTATTTGGGACGCAGATGCCGCCGGTGAGCTCGACGAAATCGATGCATGGGCACCTGCTGGGGGCGGCGGGTGCGGTCGAAGGCGCGGCGTGCCTGCTGGCCATAGAACACGGGGTTCTGCCCCCCAATATCAACTACGAAACGCCCGACCCCGAGTGCGATGTAAACATCATTGCGAACGAAGCGCGCGAGGCGAAGATTGCATTCGCCATGTCAAACTCGTTAGGATTTGGGGGTCACAACGCATCGATTGTCTTCGGACGATATGACTGAGCATGCGGCGCGCACGCGCGAGCTTCATAAGCTCGCGGGAAGGTTGGGCTTCCGAATAAATGACGACGCCCTTTTCAACCGTGCGCTCACGCATGCTTCTATCGTTCCTGAGGCGAACGAGCCGCTTCACGACTATGAGTCACTGGAGTTTCTCGGCGATGCGGTGTTGGGCCTCGCGGTGGCGCATCATCTTTTCGAGGTGTTGCCGAACCGGACGCCGGGCGAGTACAGCCGGCTGCGCGCGGGGGTCGTTAATCGAAAATGTGTGGCGCGTGTGGGACGCGAACTGGAAATTGTACCTACCATTAGGTTGGGTAAGGGTGAAGAGCTTTCCGGGGGACGCGACCGACTCGCGCTTGTTGCAGATTGTATGGAGGCGCTGATCGGCGCGCTCTATCTGGATAGTGGCTGGGAAGCCGCGCAGGCCTTTGTCGTGCGCGTCTTTGAGGAAGAGATTCAGCGGGTCGTACGTTCAGGCCGCGCGTGGGATTACAAGTCGCGATTGCAGCATTACTGTCAGGCGGAACGCCTGGGCCTGCCGCGCTTCGACGTGATCCGCGCCGACGGGCCGGATCACGACAAAGAATTTGAAGTGGAAGTTTTTGTAAACGACGTCCCGACGGGCCGGGGCGTTGGCGCTTCCAAAAAGGAAGCGGAACAACAGGCAGCGCGTGAAGCGCTCCGGCGGACAGGTCAGGACATCGACTGACCGCCAGGCGGCCATCGCACAACAGCGAAAGAGGAGCTTGGGGTAAATTATGGAATTACCATTCTTGAAGATTGCATGCGGTGCGGGAGTATTCTCGCTACTGTTTGTCGTGTATCTTGCACGATACGTGCTTTCGAAACCGCAGGGCAACGAGCGGATGGCCACGCTCTCGCGTTACGTTCAGGAAGGCGCGCTCGCCTTCATGAAGCGCGAGTATGTGTGGGTTTTCGGTATTGGTCTCGTTGTCGTGGCTCTGTTCACCATTGCCGGATTTGTGCGGCCAGACTTCCTGTTGAACTGGAAGACGGGTGTCGCCTTCGCGGCGGGCGCGATTGCGAGCGCCTGCGCGGGCTTCCTGGGCATGTACATCGCCACGCGCGCCAACTCGCGTACGGCGGCGGCGGCGGAGTCCGGCGGTGTCACGGCCGCGCTCGACGTCGCGGTTAGCGGCGGCGGTGTCATGGGTATGGGCGTCGTAGGCATTGCCCTGATCGGCCTTGCGATCGTATACGCCGTATTCCAGGACATGAATATTGTGAACGGTTACGCGATGGGCGCTTCGCTCATCGCGCTTTTTGCGCGCTCTGGCGGCGGCATCTTTACCAAGGGTGCCGACATGGGCGCCGACCTCGTCGGCAAGGTTGAGGCCGGTATCCCCGAAGACGATCCGCGCAACCCGGCGGTGATCGCGGACAACGTCGGTGACAATGTCGGTGACGTGGCCGGTCTCGGCGCGGACTTGCTTGAGTCCTACGTCGAGTCCATCATCGCGAGCCTCGCCATCGCGGCGACCATCACCGCGGTCGGTACCACCGTTGCCGGCTCGAATGGCTACGTGACGGCCTTCCCCTTCATCGCGGCGGCCATCGGCATCATCGCCTCCTTCGTTGGCGTGATGTACGTGAAGATCTTCGCGTCCAGCAATCCGCAGTCGGCGCTCATGATGGGTACCTATGTGGCGGCGGGCCTGTCGATCCTTGGCGTTGCCGGATACGGCTACTTTGCCGGTAGCAACTTCGTGGTTGCTGGTGTTGAATACCAGTGGTGGGGACCGATCGCGGCCTGCGTTATCGGTATTGTCGCGGGTGGCATTGTCGGCTTCGTAAGTGAGTACTTCACCTCTTCCGATTACAAGCCGGTGAAGAACCTCGCGCGCCGTTGTGAGACCGGTTCGGCCACGGCCGTCGTGGAAGGCACCGCGGTCGGCATGGAAAGCACCATGATCCCGGTGATTATCCTCGCCGGTGCGGTCGTTGCGGCCTTCTCCTTCTGCGGTGTGTACGGCGTTGCGCTGGCGGCGCTTGGCATGCTCGCGACGACGGGCATGGTTGTTGCCGTGGACGCCTACGGCCCCATCGCGGACAACGCCGGCGGTATCGCCGAGATGGCGCACCTCGACCCGAAGGTGCGTGAGATCACCGACAACCTCGACTCCGTCGGCAACACGACGGCGGCCATCGGCAAGGGCTTCGCCATCGGCAGTGCGGCCTTCGCGGCCATCGGCCTGCTGAGCGCGTTTATCCTCTCCGCGGGACTTCACGAGAAGGGTGTCAGCCTCGAAGATCCGAAGATTCTCGCGGGTCTGCTGATTGGCGCAATGTTGCCCTTCTGGGTTTCCGCCATGCTCTTCCGGGCCGTCGGTGACTGCGCGGACACGATGATTCTGGAAGTGCGTCGTCAGTTCAAGGAGATCCCCGGTCTCCGTGAAGGTAAGGAAGGCATCGATCCCGACAGCACGAAGTGCGTCGACATCGCCACCCAGGGCGCGATTCGCGGCATGCTGAAGCCGGGCATCGTGGCCATCTTCCTGCCGCTCGTCATGGGCATCCTGCTTGGACCGGAAGGCCTTGCCGGCCTCCTTGTCGGTGCGATTGCGACCGGCGTGATGCTGGGCATTCAGACCGCCAACAGCGGCGGCGCGATGGACAACGCCAAGAAGTACATCGAAGAAGGCCACCACGGCGGCAAGAACTCCGAAGCGCACAAGGCAGCGGTGGTTGGTGACACCGTCGGTGACCCGCTGAAGGACACCGTCGGCCCCTCGATCAACATCCTGATCAAGCTCATGTGCGTCATCAGCCTCGTGCTTGCCCCGCTCTTCGCGGCGCTCTAAGCCGAAAACGAACCTCGCTAATCGAACCGGCCGCCGGGTTACCCCGGCGGCCGGTTTTTATGTTGAAATGAAACCTAGGCAGTATCGTTCAATATCTCGCAACGGTTTCCCGACCGATCCACGTAATCGCCCGAAGGCCTCCAAGACGCCAAAACAATTCCGTCTTCGAAATTTCGGGCCTTTCCTCCTCCCCATCGCCATGAAACGGGGCGGAGGAGAATGGCCGACCCATTGCATTCGCAAGGAACACTTTGCCACGTTTGCCCAAGATCACAGCTGGACACGTTAGGAAAAGTTCTTATCTGTTGAGAACAAATAAGAAGTGTGGCAAACTATTCTCTGTAAAGGAGTTCCGGCAATGCCCACAATCACCATCTCTCTCCCCGCGTCTCTCAAGACCTTCATCGAGAATCAAGTCGGTCAGGGAGGCTTCGGGACCGTGAGTGAATACCTTCGGTCTCTGGTGCGCGAAGAGCAGAAACGCAAGGCGGAGGCCCGTCTCGAAACCCTGCTGCTTCAAGGCCTCGAAAGCGAAGCCTCCGAAATGACGCAAGACGATTGGACCGCTATTCGCGAGGAAGTCCGTCAGCGGCATCAGCGGAGAAACACTGGCGGCCAATGACGCTGCGCATCATCAAGCGAGAGAAAGCCAAGCACGATCTCATCGAGCTCGCCGACTTCATCGCGCATGATAACTTGGATGCCGCCTACCGATTCATTACCGCATCAGAAAACGCGTTCCAATTGCTTTCCCAAACACCCGGGGCCGGCGCGCCACAAGACTTTCGCAACCCGGTACTGCAAGGCCTCCGTATGTGGCCGATTCGGGGATTCGAAAAGCATCTGGTTTTCTACCGGGAAATACCGGACGGCTTGGAAATCGTTCGTATACTTCACGCCTCCCGCGATATTGAGGCGTTGTTTACAGAGGAATAAGCGCTGTCAATTTCTCCGTTGCGCTCCCTCCCCTACTTCCAGCGAATCCGCGCCACATACACGCTGTTGTCCGACCCGTACTTCTCGATGCCCACGGGCTGCATCCATTCGGCAACGGTGACCCAGGTCTCCTCGGGACTGACTTCCGTCACCGCGAAGTTACCGAGACGTGCGCCGCGCTCGGGGACGAGAACACGCTCGGTGTCACGCAGAACCTGTAGCTTCTCCTGATCCACTTCGGCCATGAACAACGGGGCACGGTGTCGGAAGACGTGGTCGTTGTCCGCGCCGCGGCGGGTGTAGACGAGGTAAAGCCTGTCGCCGTGCGTGACCCAATGCTGCTGCGTGTTGTAGCTGCCCAGTTCTTCGCCGTCGTCGAAGGTCCATTTCTTCGGCGCATCAAAGTGGAGCCCGTCGGCGCCGCTGGTCACGTAGCCGGATTCGTCGTTGCGGATGGTGAGGAAGAAGCGGTCGCCGACTCGCGTGAGCGAGGGCTCGACAAAGCCGCGCTGGATGTCGTTGCGCAGCATATCCCCGTGCTCGACATAGCGGAGCGTCTCGCCGTCGAAACGGCAACGGAGCACCGTCGTGCTGTAGGGACCGCCGTCTTCCGGCTTGCAGTAGATGGGCAGCAGGACATCGCCGTTGGGCAGATCGAAGCGCTGGGTGCAGCCGGCACCGGAGTTGTAGAAGATCGGATCATCCGGCATCGCGATGCGTTGCCAGTTGCTCCAGCGGCGTGCTTCCGCGTCGTAGACTGCGTAGGCGGTGCTGCGCGGCGGATTGTGGATGATACGGTTCTTCTCGTTGTAGTGCGCGGTGTGGCCGGTGCCGAGCAGTTTCTTCGTGGGCGCATGCCACTTCGGTGTGAAGTCACACACGACCAGCGAGCCGCCGTCTTCGGTGTCCT
>JAUIKJ010000434.1 GCA_030430835.1 Candidatus Hydrogenedentota bacterium | reverse complement strand
CGGCGGCACTCGCCGGGGTGGATTGCGTCTGCAACACTTCTCTGAGTACCAGTTCGATTGCCGCGCCCGAAATCGTTTCCGGCGGCGCATTCTCCAAGCGTTCCACGGCGACCACCAGGCCGGCATCGTTCATTCCCGTGAAGACACCCGTGTTCCAACAGAAACCCACCTGGAGAAAGCGGTGTCCCGTCTCGGGGTGGACTTCCGTGATCACCGGATTCTCCGGTGCAGTCCAGTCAAGATTCCGGCCTACGAGAATCTCCTCGCTACCGGCACGCGCACCATGCACCGCGAACATGGTGCAGAGCGGCGTGGTGAAGAGTGTGCTGCGATCCGTGATGGTATCGAAGCGGTGGGCGTTCTGTAGCAAGGCCAGCGCATCAAAAGGAACACCTGCGGCATCCGCCATGCCTTCCATTTCCCGGTAGGTCTCTTCCGAGAGCGGCGACAACAGCGGCCGCGCGGCAATTCCCAGCATCGGTTTCGCCAGAGTGGTCATGTCCAGGAATCCCGGCACCATCGACCAGACGCCATCATCGGGCAGTGCGGAACCATCTCGAAGGGGATCGGCGATGCGGGCGGTGTAGCGGCTTCGAATCGATTCGGCGAAGGCTTCGCCGCGCGCGAAGCCACGGGCATAGGCGTCCCCCTCAAGGACAAGCATCGGCGCGCCGTCGACCGTGCGGCGTTCGACGATACCGCCGGCGGCCGGGGGGATCGGGGTGCCCAACGACATCATGCCGTTGAACTGCGCGTAGAACCAGTCGGCAATACCGGGGCCGTAGTAGTTCTGCGCCGACTCGTAGTAGAAGTTGTGGTATAGCGCACGCGGTACGAAGTACATCAGATAGTCATTCGCAAGCCCCACGTTGAATACCGCGCGGTAGCCGGCCGCCAATGCACGCCGTCGCATCTCGAGCCCCAATTCCACCACCGGCTCACCAGGCCAGAAGGTCAGCAGGACCTCCTCATTGATCTCCAGGGTCTGCAGAATCGTCGTGCGCGGCATAAAACCATCGGCGAGCGAGCGCGGCAGTTCCGGCTCGGCATAGCGCAGGCGAAGCGACGCTTGCGTGCAATCGATCTCGTTGGCGATGCCCTTGGCCCGCACGGCCAGCAATTTGCCCACCGACGCCGTCCGCGCCCAGCCGCTGTTCCCCTCGGGATCACGGATGGTCTGGTTGCCTTCAGTACCGTTGAGGAAGAGCGCCACGCACCCGTTGGCCGCAAGGCGCTCGACTTCGTCATAGTAGTAGCCGACGAAGTCCGCCGAAAACTCATACTCACTCGCACCGCCAACGGAGGTCGGGTGCGCGGCGAAGTTGGTTACCACGGAAATCATGTTGCCGTCCGCGTCGTCCACACGCAAGACGCCGATCTGCTCGTCGATGGGACCATCGGGATCGCGGCGATTGGCCGACAAGACCTTCTGCTTGGCCGTGGCATAGCCAAGCGCGGCGCGTTGCCGGGCCTCCACGGCAAGACGCATCGATTCCGCGATGGCGGTGGCGGTGTGCTCCACGATCTCTTCCATGTAGCGGCCCGCGACGAAACGGAGGGGGAGATAGCGGTGCATACCGCCCTGGGCACTGTGCGTGTGCGTCGCCGTCAGAATGATGTGCTGCTTCGGCACAGTATCCGGTGCCAATTCCAGGACGCGCGCGCGCAATTCCGCATTGATCATGCACAAATCCGCGTTGACCAGGAGAACCTTGGTCTCTCCATCGTCCAGATAGAGGCTGCGTGACCACAGCGGATCGTGCACGCCGGTGCTGCTCCGCCCCATGCGCGCGCCGTAGCCGTTCATGGGTGTGCCTACCGGCGGCGTGATCTCCACCTTGGCCGCGCCCGCCTCGAGTGCGGCGGCGGTCAAACCGGGAGCCACCAGCATAAGCGACAGAAGAAAACAGACCAGACGCATGGGGTTAGTTGCCCGT
>JAUIKJ010000068.1 GCA_030430835.1 Candidatus Hydrogenedentota bacterium | reverse complement strand
ACCACACGGACACCTTTTATTTCCCGGATCACAAGGTGGACTTCACGGTCACCGTGGAGCCGGTGGGTATTACACCGGACGCACTCACGATCGAAGTCTATGTCAATCGGGGCCTTCTCCCCGCGTGGACCATTGGGAACTTCGCGGGCGATGCGCCCACAGTTGTACCGGAAACGGATGTACCGGCAACGCCGGAGACCCCATGGGTCCTCGGCTGGGACACACTGCCCGCGTTTCCCTTTAGCTTCGACTTCGATCTCTTTTCCCCCCTCGATGCCATGGGCGTCTACTTTGTGGACATCCGGGCCCGGTATACGGTACCGGGGGACCCAACGCCCCGGGAAAGTATTCTCTACCAGGTGGACCTGAGCCCATCGCCCTTTGAACCGGAGGAGGGTGAGATCGTCTTCCCCGTGGAGGGAGAACCCGAAGGAAACCCGATCCCGGAGGGTGAAGGCGAGGGGAACGCCGACAGTGAGGGTGAAGCCGGGTCGCGTGCGGTCGACGACACGCTGGTCTGGTACCGCTTCGATGAAGGTGGCGGCACGGTGATTCGCGATCAATCTGGAAACGGGTCGGCCTATGATCTGGAGATACCGGATTCGGAAGCCGTGGAATGGTCGCCAACGGGACTGCGCGTTCGCAGCGATACGCGTATCGTGGCGGGTGCGCCGGCCGACAAGATTCGCGCGGCGGTTCAGGCCAGCGACGCGCTGACACTGGAGGCCTGGGTCACGCCGGACAATTTGACGCAGTCCGGACCGGCGCGCATCGTGTCCATCAGCCCTTCGACGACAAAGCGCAACCTGAGCCTGAGTCAGGCGGGCAGTCAATACGAAGCGCGCCTGCGCACAACCGTCTCTTCCTCCAATGGCTTGCCCGCGGTCACGACGGTACCCGGGGCCGCGCAAGCGCGGCCGCAACAGGTGGTGTTTACACGAAGCGCCAACGGCACGGCACGGCTCTATGTGGATGGCGTTTTGCGGCAGGAAGACCTGCGCGCCGGCGACCTGTCGAACTGGAACACGGGCTATCCGCTGGTGCTGGCCAATGAGGGCAGCGGGGTGCGTCCCTGGCGCGGCACACTGCACGAGGTCCTGATCTACGACCGCGCGTTGCAGGCGGCCGAGGTCGCGGCCCGCTATACCGGACATCCACTCGCCGGCGCACTGCCGGGTGAGCCGACGCCGGCGCGGCATCACAGCGCGGACCACGATTTGGACGGCGCGATCTCGCTCTCGGAACTGTTGGCCGTGGTTCAGATATTCAATCTCGGCAGTTACCATTGCGCGCTGGACCGCGAAGCCTGCACCCCGCACTGCCCCGGGCCGGGGTCGCGCGTGGGCTGTGCGCGGCACGACGGCGACTTTGCGCCGGTGGATGGGGTGATCGATCTGAGCGAGTTGCTGCGCGTGGTGCAGTTCTTCAACGCGGGCGGAGTAACGGCGTGCGACGGCGGTGAAGATGGCTTCTGCACCCCGGATTAACCCGCGGCGCGCCTAGCCCCCAATGAGCTTGAGCAGGGTCTGGCTGCTGAAATAGAGAATGATCGCGACGCCCAGCGCGCCGAAACCCAGCACGGGCGCGCTGTTCTTCATTTCCCCCATGATGGCGCGGCTGCTGCTGAGTCCATAGAGTAGAAGTGCGCAGAAGGGCACAGCGATCAGTGTGGCGCTCTGCGCGATGAGCAGGCTCTGGGTGCTGCCGGATCCCTGGCGGAACACGGCGACCGCGACGACACAACCGATGAGCATGGCGGCGGCGGTGGCGATGCGGACGGGGTGGCCGCTGGCGGCGGCGCTTAGTCCAAGACCATCCACCAGCAAGGTGCCGCCGATGAGGGCGTTGGCGATGAAGGAGGAGAAAGAGGCCGCCGCGAGCCCCAGGCAGAAAATGTAGATCCCCCCCTCCCCCATGACCGCGCGGAGTTGCGTGGCGAGTTCACCGACACTTGCGAAGTTCCGGCCCGTGCCGTGGAGGGTTTGTGCGGCGCCGATCATGATGATGAGTGAGATGCCGCAGAGAATCGCGATGCCGATCCAGGCGTCGCCGATGGCGGTCTTGACGTCGTCGCGTTTCCAGCCCTTGGCTTGCACGAGGTAGGCCTGGTAGAAGGCGGCGACGACGGAGAAGGTGGTGGCGAACATGGCGCGGGCGATGATGGATTCGTTTTCGCTGGGCATCTTGGGCACAAGGCCGCCGGCGAATTTCGTGGGCGAGAAGCCCGCGAAGATGAGGTTGGTGAGGAAGGCGATCAGCATCACGGAAACGAGAACGAGCATGGCACGCTCGAGAAGCTTGTAGGTCTCTTTCGCGGTGAAGAGAAAGAGTAGTGAGACGGCGGTGAAGAAGATCGGCAGGGACCACGCCGGAATCGGCGTGACTTCGGCGATGGCGACGGAGACGCCGATGTTGTTCCCGAACTGGAAACCGCTGGCGACGAGGAAGGCGGAGAGGCCGATGAGCGCGGCGAGGGGACGTCCCCAGCGATCGGCGACATATCGCAGCGGGCTGACGGTGAGCGCGCAGCCGAGGCGTGCGCCCATGGCGGTGAAGGTCATCATGAAGAGACAGGCGACGAGCAGAATCCAGATGAGGCCGTAGCCCGCCTCGGCACCGGCGCGGCTGGAGGCGACGATGCTGCCGGGGCCGAGCACGACGGCGGCGGTGATGAGGCCGGGGCCGATGCGGCGGAAGATGGATGGGCTTTTTGTCATGGGGTGTCCAAGGCCACAACCCTTTCAGGGTTGGCTTCGTTGTGTTGATGGATTGTAACCCAGGGTAGCCGCGTCATCCTACGCACTTCGTGCTGCGGATGATCGGCAACCCGGGGCTTTGTGGCACAACCCCGTTGGGGTTGGAAAGATTGAGACCTTCGGTCGACGGAGTGGCGCGGTCGGGAGACCACGCCACAACACGCGCACGGGTCATGGGGTCAGCCATTGATCGAGATGCTCCGCGACGAAGGCGTCGTCGTTCAGGTGGGGATAGGCGCGATAGACGCGGTCGATTTCTTCCGGTTGTCCGGGACTGAGGTCTTCTTTGGGGTCGAGACACCAGCGGCCTTCGAGCAGGCCCTGGCGGCGGAGGACTTCGTGCAGGCCAGGGATGCAGCCTCGGTAATTATTGGCGGCGTCGAAGAAGGCGGCGTTGGTATCGGTGATCTCCACGGCGCGCTGGAGCAGGGTCTCCGGGATGCGCGTCTCCCCCACTTCGGCGTGGCACGCTTCGAGGAGGGCAACGGCCTTGCGCGTCCACACGGCCCAGTGACCGAGAAGCCCGCCGACGATGCGGCGCGCGCGGACTTCGCCGTTGAGGTCGAAGCGAAAGGGCGTGATCAGATCGCCGACGATGTTGTCGTCGTTGCCGGTGTAGAGCGCGATGTCGTCGCGGCCGGAGACGGCGACGGCGCGGACAACATCGAGGGTCTGATAGCGGTTGAAGGGCGCGATCTTGATGGCGGCGACGTTTTCGATATCCGCGAAGGCGCGCCAGAAGTCGTAGGAAAGCACGCGTCCGCCGACGGCGGGCTGGAGGTAGAAGCCGAAGAGCGGGATTACCTCGGCGACGGCGCGGCAGTGCGCGAGGAGCGCGGCATCGTCCGCGTCGCGGAGGGCTGCGAGACTGAGGAGACCAAGGTGGTAGCCGAGGGCGGCGGCGGTCCCGGCTTCGGCGACGGCCTGCCGCGTGTCGCCGCAGAGGCCTGCGACGCACAGCAGTGGCCGCTCGGCGCGTTGCACTTCTTCCACCGCGAGTTCGAGCACGGGCCGGTAGAGCGCGACCTCGGGATCGCGGATGGCGAACTGCGTGGTGTGTACGCCGACGGCGAGGCCACCGGCCCCGGCGGCGATGTAGTATCGGCTGAGGGCGCGCTGGCGGCGCTCGTCGAGACGGCGCTCGGCATCGAGCGCGAGGGGGTGCGCGGGGATGACGCAGCCGCGCTGGAGCGTGGCGTGGATGTTGGCGGGGAGCGCGGCGGCCACTTCAGTATTTCCCCGTGGTCACTTCGAAGTGCGTGGGGAGACCGTGCTGTTCGCGGTCGTGCTTCACCCAGTCGGCGATCCATTCGATGAGTTGATCGGTACTCGTCTGCGGCGGACCGAAGTCGCGGCACATCTGCGCGGCGTCGCTGAGGTAGGCGGTGTCGGCCTCTTCGCCCTCGAAGTGGACCTCGCGCTGCATCAACTCGCCGAGGCGCGTCGCGACTTCGCGGACGCGGAGCTTCTCGGGTCCGGCGACGTTGAGGACGAAGGGCGGCGAGGCGGCGTGCAACAGGCTGCGCAGGGTGATGGCGTTCGCGTCCCGCTGCCAGATGGCGTTGAGGTAGCCCATCGCCAGCGGGACGGGCTGGCCCGTCCAGACCCAGTTCGCGATGTCGACCAGCACGCCGTAGCGCAGTTCGCAGGCGTAGTTCAGGCGGATGATGCTGGTGGGGGTGCCGTGTTCGCGGCTGAAGTGTTCGAAGATGCGCTCGCGGCCGAGGCAGCTCATGCTGTACTCGCCGTCGGGCTGGAGCGGGTCCGTCTCGCGGGATCCGTCCGAGTCCGCAGGCGCCATGCCGTAGACGTTGCCCGAGGAGAAGGCCGCGATGCGGCTGCCGCGGTAGCGTGCGAAGGCCAGCGCGGGCGCATAGGTGTTCATCGCCCAGGTACGCCCCACGTTGCCCGTCGCGCCGAACTTCATCCCGGTCATGTAGACCACGTTCGGCGCATCCGGCAAGGCCGCGACCTGCGCGGGGTCGAGGAGATCGCAGGAGACGGTCTCGACGCCGCAGGCCTCCAGCGATGCGCGCGCTTCGGCCTTCGAGAAACGGGACACCGCGATGACCCGGCGATCACTCCCCGCGGCATCGAACGCACGCCGCGCCATCCGCGCCAGCGTCGGCCCCATCTTCCCCCCCGCGCCGAGGAGGATCAGGTCGCCATCGCATTCCTGCAGCGCCGCGACGACCCCGTCGTCCGGCGCGCTGAGCGCGTCTTCGAGCGCAGCGGTGGTGGTGATGGAAGGTGGCGTGATGTTGGACACGGGATGGATGGCCTTGGCTTCGATTGCGTTTCGGTTACGTTAGCGAAGGCGGCGGGGTGGGCACAAGGTGGCCGATACGCCTGTTCGGGGTGGCGGGAATTGGCTTGGAGACCTTCGGTCGACGGAGTGGAGCGGTCAGGAGACCACTCCACAACGCAGGTGACGGACTTGCCTGTCAGAACAACAGGCCTCTCTCCACAGAAGAGATGCAACCCATGTCCTCGGATAAATGTGTTATCCATGTCTTCGGCTTGTACGCCCCTCGTTCCCAAGCTCCTGCTTGGGAACGGGATTGTCTTTGAAGCGCTGCTTCAGGTTTTGGACACGAAGCGGAGCTTCGTCGACAAGTGCGTTCCCAAGCAGGAGCTTGGGAACGAGGACAACGAGTACAAACGCGGCAAACCAAGCCGAGGAGCGAATAAACCTGTACGATTGACTGTAGTATACTTGGAGCTTCACCTGATACTTAAACAAACCAACGAGCGAAGGTCATGCAGTCTTGAGCGACGAAGTAGAATTCGAAGACGTAATTCTGAAGCACACGCGCGTCATTGAGGACGCGGAAAGCTCCCCAGAAGAACGCGCGGGGGCACGGATAAATCGCGGTGGCCTTTACAACATGCGCGCGGCGCGCGGCGATTGGGACAGGGCGCTTGATGACTATGCTGCCGTTGTGCAGGACGAGGATGTACCCGCGGATGAACGTATACTCGCACGGCTAAATCGCGGCACCCTGTATTCGAAGCGCGCGACACCCGGCGATTGGAACCAAGCGCTTGATGACCTTGCTGCCGTTGCGCAAGATGAAGACGCACCCGCGAAACTGCGCGCGCTGGCACGGTTGAAACGAGGTGACCTGTATGAGAAGCGTGCGGCGCCCGGCGATTGGGACAGGGCGCTTGATGACTTTTCTGCCGTGGTGCAGGACGACGACGCTCCCCCGGAACAACGCGTGTGGGCACGGCTGGATCGCGGTGACCTGTATGAGAAGCGTGCGGCGCCCGGCGATTGGAACCAAGCGCTTGATGACTTTTCTGCCGTTGTGCAAGACGATGACGCACCCGCGGAAGAACGCGCCCAAGCACGGATAAATCGCGGTAGCATGTATGCGAACCGCGGGGCACCCGGCGATTGGGACAGGGCATTCGATGACTGTACTGCCGTTGTGCAAGATGATGACGCAACCGCAGAAAAACGCGCTGAAGCGCGGGTTACGCGCGGACAGCTCATGCTTGATCGTAACGTTGATACCGCGTGGACGGATGCCGAGCAGGCCGAACTCTATTATGCTCATGCGACAAGCTCCGAAGACCGGCAAGGAAGAGCCCGGTTGTCCCGGCTGCATGCCCTCATTTCTCGCACTAAGGGCAAGTGGCACGATGCCGCGGCGCATCAATGCAGCGCGGTTAAATTGTGGCCTCATCCAGCTTTCCAGCGCGAGCTTGCCGACATTTATCTCCAAGCGCCCGATGCCGATGCCCACTGGTGGACCGAGGGTATTCGGTGGCTCCGCAAGGCTGGCATGCACCGCATGTATTGGACAGATTCCCTTGAGGTCCTGAAACGATTCGAGAAACATTCGATCTCCGTCCCGCTGCTCACGCTGGAGTTGTTGGAGCGTATCGGAAGCGATTCCAGTATTCTGCTCTTCTCCGGGCTTCGCCGTGAGGCGCTTGATGCGATTGCGCCTGTCGCGGAAATTCTGGCGAAACTGGAATACGATGCGGAGGACGGTGAGGACGATGAGCACGACCGGCTCCTTGCGGCGGCGGTTGGCTTTCATTTTGGCGGGGAGCATTTGTGCTACCCGGTGATGGATGCGCTGGAGCCCAAAGACGCCGACTCTGTGGACGAACGGCCCATGGTGCAGTATTACCTGGTGCGCGGGTGTATGGCGTGTAAGGAGGATTTCGACCTGGCGTATGCAGCCAAGGTGGCACGGCGCGCACTTGCGGGCGAGCTATCAGGCGATGACGCGCTGCAGAAAGAGCACCGGTACTACGCGGGACTGATACTCCTGGAGAATGAGGAGGTCGAGGAAGCGAAGCAGGCCTTCGAAGCATGTGACGACGACAACCTTCCCGCACTTTACCTGCGCTTTCTTTGCTGTCCGGAGCACGACACCGGGCAACGAATCGACCTGCTTCGCAGTATACTCGCGCTTGAGGTGGAGCGGCTGGAAGCGGGAAAAGGCGGCGGCTTCGTGCCGCTGCTCTTCGACTCCGATACTGAGCACATAGAGCAATATCTCCACCTGCTCGAAGCGGTTGCCGGCATTGTGGCGGTTCACGAAGCCATCCGCCAACTCGATCATATCCACCATGTCTGGTCCATAGATAAAGATATGTGCACCGACGAAGAGCGCGCGTTACACACCCCGGCCATGGCGGGCGCGGTGAACGTCTTCACGCTACTGGAAAAACTGCGGGGTACGTCGCGAATCGAAACCAACTCTGAGGAGGCGTTCCGCAAACGCGCGGTTCACTGGCGCATGGAAGCCGAGCTTCGAAAGAAGATCGCCGCGCGCGCAGAACTGAAATTTGTCGGGGCGTTCTGGGCGCGAACCCAAAGCAGTAGCCTGGCGCGGGGCCTGTTTACGGGTGCTGAGATCGATCCTGCGGCCGAGTCGGTACAAATTGCCTCGGAGGAGATCTACGCGCGGCTCGGCGATGCGATTCGAAGGCAGCGTATCGCGAAAGATCATGACGCGATCTCGGCGTGGTTCGATCTCTTTGCGTGTCTGAATGCGATCTCGCCGCAACAGGCACTGGTCCTGTTCCATTATTTGGAGGCGAAGTGCCGCCATGAGCAGCCGGCGTGGAAGGAGCGCACGAACTTTGTCGTTCGTATCGGTGGCGCGGCGGTCGGCTACGCCATACTTCCCGAGGGCGTCGACCTACTGGGGGCCTTCATCACCCTGTATGGCGCAGGCGCGCCCTTCAGTGACTTCAAGCAGATGATCGAGGATAAGGTATTGGATAAATCAACCTTCCCCACGATCAAGGAATTCGAAACTCATTTCTATGAATTCACGCGCAAGAGCAAGCTGGATATCGACGCGCTATAGTATAGGCAGGATCAGGATAGTGTGGTGGTCGCGCCGGAAGGCGCGGCATTGTTTCTTTGCGCTTCGCGCACTGGATCCCCGCCTGCGCGGGGATGACGCAGTTAGGCTGTCCTGTGGCGCGGAGCCATGGCCAACGCCCCTCCCGGGGTCCCTTCTTCGCTTTCCAAGCTACGAAGGGCGCGGCGGGGAACCTCGCGTTACGGCTTGATCACCACGCGCATGCCGGCTTTGTCTTCCGCGGCGGCGAAGGCTTGGGGGGCCTCATCGAGGGGGAAGGTGTGGCTGATGTATTTCTTGATGGCGATTTCGCCGGAGGCGATGAGTTCGACGGCGCGGTGGAGGTGTTTGGGATCGGCGCCGTGGGAGCCGAATAGGAAGATCTCTTTGTAGTGGAGGATGTTGGTGTCGATGGGGATGATGCTTTGGCCCTTGGGGAGGCCGCCGAAGAAGTTGATGCGGGCGCGGTTATTGGCGTAGTGGATGGTCTGGGCCTGGGCCTCGGGGGAGGGGCAGGCGGTGAGGATGACGTCGGCGCCCTTGCCGCCGGTCTCGTCGAGGATGCGCTGGACGGTGTCTTCTTCGGAGGAGCAGATGGTGACGTCGACGCCGAATTGTTTGGCGACTTCGAGGCGGGGGCGGGAGCGGTTGACGACGATGGTCTTGGCGACGCCCATGCGCTTGCCGAGTTCGGTGAGGAGGATGCCGAGGGGGCCGGCGCCGACGACGACCATGGTGTCGCCTTCTTCGGGGCGGCAGAGTTCCATCGCATTGATGCAGCAGGCGAGCGGCTCGGCGAGGGCGGCTTCTTCGAAACTGACGTGCGGCGGCACGACGACAGCGGGCCCGCCGTCCCACACGAGCTCGTTGATGATGACGTATTCGGCGAAGCTGCCGGGATACTGGTAGCCCATGGCGTAATTGAGCGGGCAGTTGTTGATGGTCTTGCACTGGAGCTCGTCGCACTTGCCGCAGGGCATGTCGCCGCCGAGGGCGACGCGGTCGCCGACCTTGAAGCCGCGCACGTTCTTCCCCACTTTCACCACTTCGCCGGCGGCCTCGTGGCCCATGACGGCGGGCGGCTGGAGGCGGCTGTTGCCGTGGCGGAACATGCGGATGTCCGAGCCGCAGACGGCGCAGGCGCCGACGCGGAGCAGCACGCTGTTGTCGGTCATCTCGGGGTCCGGGACTTCCTGAACGACGAGCTTTTCGAGGGCTTCGAGTACAGCGGCTTTCATTGGGGGTCTCCGGGGTGAGTTTTGCAATACGCTTTCCAGGATTCCAACTTCTGGATTTCTGAATAGACGACGTCTGCGACCAAACGAGCCTCCTTTGCCGTGTAATGCCCGGTGGTCGTCCAATCCTTTCCTGCTGCCACGAACGCGTCGCCGGTGGCGAGGAAAGTTGCGCCATTGCTCCGGGCTACACGCTCAAGCAGGGCCTGTGCGGGAGGAGAGGACGGAGAGGAAGAAAGCATTTCTGGTCCTGTAGCCAGATGCACCAGCAAGAATTGGGCTTGGTGATCCTTCGCACAGTTGATTGCCGCCTCGAGGATCTTCTCGTTGAGCGCGGTCCATTCGCGATCATAGTCACCATTAAGAACAGTCTCCCGGAACGCGCGGTCTTCTTCCAACAAGATACCCAGCCCCTCCGAAGTAGGATAACGTTTCCGGAGATATTCTACCGTGTCTTCATAGTCTCCGATGGGCGTATTCGTCAGAAGCAGTTGTCCACCGTGCCCCAGTACGAATCTGGGCTTCCGATACTCCCGAAAACTCAGCAGAGACCGGGACAGATCGCCCGTAATCGCCGCGAACACGATCAACTGGGGATGGTATTCAGCGATGGACTCGGAGAGCGTCAGATACATCTGGTCCACGCCATAGCCTATCACTGCAAGATTGACGACCTGGAACCGAGGTTCGAGTTCTTGTACCAGGGTTGGCCAGACTTCACGATCGTCCAGTTCGAAACCGTAGGTGAATGAATCGCCGATTACCAGAATCCTGTAGGCGTCCGGCCGGGGCACATAGGGCGTCGCACCGCGCATTCCCTGGCTGTTAATCGTCTCATGGTTTCCGGAGTCATCGACAAGGTGCACGCCCGGACGCGGCGTCCACCCCCGAGTGGGATGGTCATCATGCCGGCCCATGGCATATTCTCCGTACGTTTCCACCCACTGAAGGAACACGAGTTTCCAATAGGCATCGCCTCGTTCGTCGAGGTCTTCCTGCACGTTTTTCGCCGCGTCACCGAGAAAGACGCTGGAGGTTGCGCGACCGACAACGAACAGACC
>JAUIKJ010000067.1 GCA_030430835.1 Candidatus Hydrogenedentota bacterium | reverse complement strand
CCGCCAGTTCGGTTTGCGCGAGTTGTACCTGCGCCACGTGGAGCAGGCCTTCAGGCTCGACCTGTCCGTTTCTTTTGATCAGGAGGCTTATGCACGGGCTCTGGGCGAATCCCAGATCGGGCTCAATATCTTCGGCTTCGGCTTCGATACCGTGCGCTATTGGGAACTTCCCGCGCACGGTGTACTGCTGCTCGCCGAGCGGTTGCCGATTCGTGTGCCGCATCCCTTCCGGGACGGCGAGAATGCGGTGTTCTTCGAGGATTTGCCTTCCCTGGAATCCCACCTGGAGCACCTGCTTCGGGATGCCGCCGCCGTGCCGGCCCTGGCGGCGGCGGGGCGCGCACATCTGGTGGCGCACCACACCGGATCGGCCCGGGCGCGTCAACTCCTCGGGTGGATACAGGCAAGCCAGTGCGAAACTGCCTGATAACACCGCAAACACTACAAATTCTGCGCTTTGCGGATGGTGCGCGCGTCGTGGCTATGGTATAACTCCAGTGGCGTTCCCCAAGACCGTGAGGCTGGATGTACATGCGCAGTGTGAAGTTGATCACCCTCCTGATGGTGGCCGTGGCCAGCCCCTTGCAGGCCGTGGCCGAGAAGCCAACCGTCACCACGATCCCGGACGGGCAATACGTCCTGCCACAGCGATCCGACAACAAGGTTATCTACGGTACGGATGATCGTATCGATGTTTACCAAGAGACCGACTTGCAGCGCCTGCGCTGGGCCGCGTCGACCTGTGCCCTGGTCAAGACTATCGACATGACCGGCAACGTTGACGGCTCCTATACCCTGATCCCAGCACCCTTCCAGCAGTTCGGCCGCGATGCGTGCCCCGACGAACCCTTCGGCGACCAGCCGGCCATTGCATCGTGCAGCGGGTTCATGGTGGGTAGCGATCTAATTGCGACGGCCGGGCACTGCTACAGCGCGGCCAGCCTCTCCAGCATCCGCTTCGTCTTCGGCTTTGACATGCTCGCCGTTGACGCACCCGCCCTGCTGATTCCGAGCGAGCAGGTGTATCAGGGCGTGGAAGTGGTGGGGCGCCTCTTGTCCGGTGTCTATGATTACGCGATTGTTCGCGTGGATCGGCCGATCACTGCGCCTGACGCCCGTCCCTTCCGGATACGCCGCGAGGGCACGATCGGGATCGGGGAGGAAGTGGGCGTGATTGGGCACCCGTCCGGTCTGCCCAAAAAGATCGCCTTCAGCTCGACCACCCGGGTTCGGGCCAATGCCGATCCCGGGTTCTTTGTGGCCAACCTCGACACCTATGGCGGCAACTCTGGCTCGCCCGTCATTAACACGACGACCGGAATCCTGGAAGGCATTCTGGTGCGTGGTGAAGTGGACTACGTCATCAACGGCGAGTGCTTTAACTCGAACGTCGTTGCCGACAACAGTGGCCGCGGCGAAGACGTGAGCAAGGCGAGCACCTTCATGCAGTATATCCCAGAGTTGCTCAGCAGCGCCGGTGAGGTACTCTTGAACAAGGTGGCCTACCGCTGCACCGATACGCTTGAGATTGAAGTCTTCGATGGAGACCTCGAAGATACCGGAACGCTGATGGTGATCGTCACGACGGCAAGTGGTGACCAGGAAAGCGTGGTGCTGGCCGAACTCGACCCGGGCGCCTTCGCGGCCTCGGTGCCGCTCGGGGCTGGTGCGCCGGTGCAGGAGAATGGTGCGCTCGACGTGGCCGAATCCGACCTCCTTTCCGTGCTGTACCAGGATGCCGACACCGGGTCCGGCGAGCCCGCGGCCGTCACTGCCGAGGCAACCGTCGACTGTACGGCGCCGGCCATCGCGGACGTTGCGCTAAGCTTTGTTGGCGCGACCCAAGCGACCGTTTCCTTTACGACCAACGAGCCCGCCGTGCCGCGCGTCGACTTCGGCGGGAGTTGTGGCTTTCTGCTGCTTTCCGAAACCGATGTGAGTGGAACCCAGCATGCGGTCAACCTCAGTGGCCTGAGCAAGAACACCAGCTACGCCCTGCGCGTAAGCGCGACGGACCTCGCCGGGAATAGTACCAGCGACGACAACGGCGGCAACTGCTACACCTTTACCACGCTCGATGCCGCAGATTACTTCACGCAGCGCTTCGAGAGTGGGTTGGAGGCTATCGAGTACACAACCTTTACCTTCACGCCCGACGACTCCGAAGACGGGTATACCGTGTGCCAGTCGCCGGCGCCGGGCTTCCCCACGACGCCCGCGGGCGGATCCACTTTGGGCCTGGCCGACGATGGGACCGCGCTGATCAACCTTGGCGACGGCGCGCGGATTCGTTTCTTCGGTGCAGAGTACAGCCGCTTCTATGTTGGCAGTAATGGCTACATTACTTTCGGAATCGGGGACGATGAGTACGACGAAACCCTCGCGAACCACTTCAATCTCCGGCGCATCTCGGTACTGTTTGATGACTTTAATCCGACGGCCGGCAACGGCGCAGTGCTGTGGACACAGCTTGCCGATCGCGTGGTGGTGACCTGGCAGGAGGTCTACGAGTATTACGATATCGTGCCGCCGCAGGGCGCCAGTTCCTTCCAGGTCGAGATCTACTTCAATGGCATCATCCGCATGACCTATCTGAATCTCTTCACGGAAGATGGCCTGATCGGACTGTCGCGGGGCGTGGGGGTGCCGGACGATTTCATCCCGACAGACTTCCTCGCCTTCGGCGGCTGTGAGAGCGTGGATTCGGATGACGACGGCCTGAGTGATGCGGACGAACTTTTCGTGCACGGCACGGACCCCGGCAATCCGGATAGCGATGACGACGACTTGCCCGACGGATGGGAAGTGCGCGGTGGTCTTGATCCCAACAGCAACGCAGGTGACGATGGTGCCCTTGGCGATCCGGACGACGACGGCCTGAACAACGCCGAGGAGCGGGCGCGTGGCACGCACCCCAACGTGGCGGACAGCGACTTTGACGGTGTGGACGATGGGGACGAGGTCGAGAACGGCACGGACCCCACGGGCGCGGGCGTGCCGCATGCGGCCGACACCACGGGCGATTTCAGCATCGGCCTGAGCGAAGCGCTACGTGTCATACAACTCTTCAACTTGGACGCATATCACTGCGACAGCAGCAGCGAAGACGGCTACGCCGCGGGTGCGGGTGCTCGCGACTGCTTCTTCCACAACACCGACTACCTCAACGCGGATTGGCAGTTTAACCTGTCCGAGTTGTTGCGGCTGATTCAGCTCTATGCCGCGGGGCGTTACGAGCGCGACACCTTGGGCGAGGACGGATTCCGTCCCGTTTTTGACTAGTAACCTGCGCATCGGCGGGCATGGACAGATGGTCGTGCGCCCGTGTACCCTACCCCGGCTTTTCGGGTAACACCTTACGGTACGCGGGAGTAGATGCATGACCGGATTCCAGGGGCTCCGCGCCCAGCATTGGACCACCTTCCTTGTCGTCGCCTTGTCGCTCTCCATCGGCTGGGGCATTCGCGGCAACTTCGGCCATGAATACGGCGCGATGATCGCCGGTGCACTTGCCGCCATCGCGGCCTGTCTCCTGTCGGGCCGCGAAGACTGGCGCACGCGCGTCGCCTACTTCGGATTCTTCGGCGCGCTCGGCTGGGGCTTCGGGGGATCCATCTCCTACATGCAGGTGATCTCCTATACGCACTCCGGACACCTGCCGTCCCAGGCCTACGGTTTCTTCGGTCTTTTTTTGATTGGTCTTCTCTGGGCGGGCATGGGCGGCGCGGGCACCGCGTTTCCGGCGGTCGCGGATCGGGAACGGTTGACCGCCATTTTCCGGCCGCTGTGCTGGGTCTTCGGTACGTGGGCGCTGCTGGGGCTGGTGGCCCTGCCGGCGATCGAGCGTTGGGAAAGCACTTTCCAGGCGACCTGGAGTCGCCACGAAAGCCCGCTGTATTGGTTCGACGCGGACTGGATCCAGGCGCTTACCGCCTTGCTCGGTGTCTTTGCCTTTGACCTTTGGGATCGGCGCCCGCGCACCGTGCCGATGATGAACGCAATTCTTGGCATTGCCTATCTCGCCTTCGGTGTAATCGGGATGGGCTTGGTCGGTCTTGGCCTGCGATTCGACACGGGCAATGGCAACCCCGCCCTTGGCAGTTCCTTGGTGTTGGCCTTCTTCATCGTGGCCCTGATCGGTGCCGGGCTGGTCTGGCTTGTGGTGCGCGTCGGACTCTGGAAGCCCGCGATCTGGGGGGCGGCCGGTGCCGCAATTGGGGCCTTGTTACAGCAGGGACTGCTGGGCATTGCGTCCTACCTTCCGGGCGTCGCGGCGCGCGCAAAGGCCGTCTTCGTCCAATACCAGGGCGATGTCGCAATGCTGCGCGCCCATGCCGCCGAGCAGGGCATTTCCTTCGAAGAAATGCAGGCCAAACTGCTGATCAATTGGCCGCAGTTCTTCGGGGATTACCCGCAGCATCTTGGCTGGGGTATCGGGTTGTTGCTTGGTGTGATCATTTATTTCCTGCGCTTCGGCAGGTTTCGGTCGGGCGCGTCCCTTTTTGTCTACATGGCTCTCGGTTGGCTCATCAGTTTCATTCTCTTTCCAACCCTGCTTGGTTTCGGTGGTGCGGGCTTCCGCATCACCCCGCCGCGCGGCGACGATTGGGCCGGGATCCTCGGGGTCTTTGTCGCCACGCTTATCTGGTGCTACCGGAACAAACTGGTGCCGGTGGCTTTCGCAGCGCTTGTGAGCGGAACCGTAGGCGGACTGGGATTCTCTGGCGCTGCCTTCATCAAACTCATGATGATGTCTCCCGGAAACCCGCGCATCGCAGGGGTGTCGCCCGACGACGCGGCCGCTTGGGCGCATTGGCAGGCGTCGAACTGGCACAGCTTCCTGGAGCAGACCTACGGCTTTATCAATGGCCTGGGCATTGCCCTCGCCCTGGGGCTGCTTGCCTATCGCAAGGGCTATCTGCCGAATGAGCCACGGCTCCGCCGCTGGACCGAAGTCTTCGCGGTGGCCTTTGTGTTGTTCCTGCTGACCTGGCTCAACCTGAGCAAGAACGTCCACACCTGGGTGTCCGACTACGGCGTCGTACCGGCCAGCATGAAGATGCCGCTCTTCGGTGCCATCGAATGGAGCGCAGCCCACTGGTTCAACCTGGTCTACCTGGTGATTGCTTCGGGCGGGTTGCTGCTGCTGATCCGGCACCAACGGAATCCCGTCGCGGCCATACCGCCGTCCTGGCTCGGGAAGGGGCAGCTCTTCTACCTCGTGTTTCTCTGGGCGATGGTGATTGGAAACTTCGAGCGTGCGCTGCCGGGCTTCACGCAGGGCCGCCTGATTACCGAAGGCGTTATCTTCGTCCACGCTGCCGTGGCGACTGTATTGCTCCTTATTCTGCCGCGCCCGGATCGTCGCGTGCCGGATGCCGGACAGTATGACTATGGCCGCGTCGTGGGCCGCGCCTTCCTTGCTGTCTTCGCCGCCTGGGTGATCGCCGTCGCGAGTTTCACCGGCATCGTGCGCGCAATCTACGGCGACGCGCAGGCGACAGGGGGCAAGAAACAAACCCGTTTCGGCGTGGACGCGGAGTGGCGTCAGAAGCCACTTGAGGTGGGCAAGAAGCACTCCTGAGCCCGCAGAATCCCCACACAAACCGACAAAAGCAGCGTGTCCCTGCGAAATTATTGATATCGCCGATGTACCTGCCTGGGTAAACGGCTACCGCAATGTGCTCCAGCTCGCCTTTTGAACTGTCCCGGTATATCTGCTCGGCGCGAAACTCGGCAACTATGCGGTTCAGGCGCTCGTGGGACGAGGCGCTATGGGCGCGGTCTACCTTGCCCGTGACCGATCGCTCGGCCGTCCGGTTGCGCTCAAGGTGCTGCTTGGCAGCCTCGCCCGCAACCGGGATCAGGTGCGCCGTTTTCTCCGTGAGGCCAAGGCCGCCGCACCCCTGGTGCACCCCAACATCGTACGTATCTATGAGGCGGGCGTGCGCGATGGCGTACCCTATATCGCCATGGAATACGTCGAGGGCGAGCCACTGGATCGTTTCCTCGCACGCACGGGGGCGCTCGATTGGCACCACGCGCTGCACATCGCGCAGCAGGTGGCGCAGGCACTGGACTGTGCACATGCGGCCGGCGTCGTGCACCGCGATGTAAAACCCGCCAATATTCTGCTCGACGCGCACGGGCGCGTCCGCCTGACCGATTTCGGTATCGCACGCATTCTCGATCCGCAGGGGAGCGGCTTCACCACACACGAGTGTTTGGGGACGCCGGAGTACATGTCACCGGAGTTGTGCGCGGGGGAGAAGGTGGGGCCGCCCGCCGATCTGTTCTCGCTCGGCGTAACCCTTTTCTACATGCTCTCCGGGCGCATGCCCTTCCACGGCGACTCGCATGTGGCGCTGGTGCAGAGCATTACCAACGAAGAGGCGCCGCGCCTGAACCGGATCATGATCGGCGTTCCGGACGACGTTGCGCGGCTCACGGCGCACCTGCTCGAGAAAGATCCCACCGCCCGCCCCGAGAGCGCGGCCGCGGTCGTGGCGCAGTTCGATCGGCTTCAGCGCGAGAACGGTGGTGCATCCGCCTTGCCGGAAGCCTTGCGCGCATTCGTACAGGAAGAGGCGCAACCCCGAAAGCTGAAGAGCGATACGCCCGTGCCCGGCAAGTCCCGGCCGAAACGCGTGCCCAAGGTCAAACGTCGCGCCCGCAAACATCGCTACACCGCGATTAGCAGTACCGCGCAGGCGGCCGTGGCCGCCATGGTTGCCGTCGCCATCGCGGGCCTTGGCTACTGGCAAGCCGTTCGCCCCGAGCCCCTACCCCCGGCAGCGCCTGCGCTGGCCGCATCCGCCGTCGCCGGTAACACCCAAGAGGCGCCCGCTTTTGCGATGCCCGCGCGACAATGGCGCGTGGGGCGGCTGGCTTGGACGCCGGACGCGGAGGCGCTCCTGGTCGTGGTAGAGGGCCGCCCGGGAAGCACTGCCCAAGGCACGCGTGGTGTGCTGGCGTTCCATCCGGCGACTGGCGAGGTACAGAGTGTGGTCGCGCCGACGCCGCTCCATAGCGCGGCTTCTCCCGTGATGACGCCGGCAAGCTTTCACATGACACACGATGGTGCCTTCGCCGTGCCTGCCGTGGCGCGTCCGGAAGGCAGCGCGGGAGTGACGCTGCTCGCACAGCGGTGGGACGAGGCCCATCCGCGTACCGCAGTACTTGCGCGATTCACGCCGCGAAGCTGGCACGCCACGGCGCGCGATCCCTGGTCAACACCTTCCGCCGGAACCGCCGTTCTGCGTCCCGATGGCGAGGGGGCCTGCGCACTCCTCTTCGATCCGGCGACCGGCGGCAACTATATCGCCGAGATTGCCCTAGACCAGCGTCGGGGCGGGGCCGCGCCACAGCGGCTTACATCACCGGGGTCCGCCATCCTCGCGGAGAGCATCCGCTACACTCCGGACGGAAGTCACATCGCGTACATGCGGGAGAAGTCCGGCAGCGAGCGTGAATTGTGGCTGGTTGCATCGCGTGGGCGTGAACGCGACGGTCAACCGATCGCGATCGGTCGCCTTGACAACGCGATGGCCTTCAGTCCCGACAGCGCCCATGTGGTGGTCGGTCTGCAGGGCACGCGCGAGACCGAACTCGTTCTCGTTGAAACGGCGCGCGGCGAGATCCTGGCACGCTTGGGCGCGGGTACCATTGAAGACGGCGCCTATCATCCCTCCGGCAACTACCTGCTCGCGCGTGCACAAGACGACGAAAGCGGACGCCAGCAGATTTGGGCCGTGGAATCCGTTGCACCGTATCGCCGGCAGCGCGTATCCCAGTTTTCGGATGGCGCCCTTCACGCCGCGGCGGTCTCGCCCGACGGACGGTGGGCCGCCACGACACGCGACAGCGCATCTGGCGAAGAAGTGACCCTGATTGACTTGACCCGACTTTTCTTTGGCGGCTGAGCGACACGAGGAAACGAAGGAGCCATGGCACCGCAAGAAACCAGTCCACGCCAGCACTATCAATTCGGCATCTATGAGATCGGTGAAACCCTGGGTGCCGGTGGCATGGGTATCGTCTACCGCGCGGTGGATACTGCGTTGGGGCGCACCGTGGCGCTCAAGATTCTGCGCGATGACCTGCGCGCGCAGCCGCATATTGTGGCCCGCTTCCAACGTGAGGCCGAAGCCATCGCCAAACTTGACCACCCGAATATCGTGCACGTGCACAACGTGGGCCGGGTCGGCCGTATACCCTTCATCGCCATGGAGCACATCGATGGCCATACACTGGGCGACGTGCTGCGCGACGGCGAGAAGCTCCCGTGGCGGGAGGCGCTGAACCTGGGACGTCAGGTGGCGGAAGCCCTGGCCGCGGCGCATGCCGCCCAGATCATTCACCGCGACATCAAGCCCGGAAACATCCTGCTGGATCAGAGTGGGAAGGCCTACGTGACGGACTTCGGCATCGCAAAGATCCTGAATTCCGCGAGCAACCTGACCGTGGATGGTTCGCGTCTGGGTACACCACAGTACATGTGTCCCGAGCGTTGCCGGAACCGCACAATTACCCCGGCGAGCGATCTCTATTCCCTGGGCGTCGTACTCTTTCAGGCGCTGGCGGGGCGGCTCCCACACGAGGCGAATAGCAACGTCGAGCTCATTCGGAAGATTACCGGTGAGGCACCGGTGCGCCTGCGGAGCATCGCGCCGGAGGTGCCGGAGGAGGTCGAGCGCTTCGTGGCCTACCTGCTTGAGCTTGAGCCCCGGAACCGGCCGCAGCACGCGACCGAAGTCGTGGCGGCCATCGACCGGATTCTTGAGGGCAAAGCTCTTGATCAGAATCTGGATCATGCAATGAACGCCATTGCCGCCTACCGCGATGCGATCGCGACCCCAACGCCGCACGGCGCCAGCGAGGAATCCATGGAGCGCGATCCTTTGGGGCAGCGCATTCATGCGGCATGGTTCCGTTTGAGCGTGCGCAAGCGCATCGTGATCGCCCTGTCCGGTGCGGCCCTGGTATGCGCGCCGATCCTTGCGGCAGGCCTCACGACCCTTCGCCCGCCGACCGTCGCGCTGACCGGCTACGCCGCCGACTTCGGGATGAGTGCATGGACCGCGCCCGCGCTCCTCTCGCGGGTACGGCAGGAGGCGGCGGGTGTGCAGCGCATTACACCCACCTTGCCCGGATTCGAGCTGGCCGCACTCGCATCGGATTCTGCCGGTGGCGTGGCGCTGTGCCTTGAGGCTTCCGGTGGCGACATGCGCGCCGTGCTTTCCCTTGCCCCGTCACGGAGCGATCTGACCTTCGTGATGCCGCCACGTGCGTTTGGCGCGGACGCGGGACTGAAATTTATGGGGGGCGATGCGGCGAGCTGGATCGCTGGAACCGCCTCCGGCGTGTATGCCGTGGCGCGTGAAGATGACACTGTGGCACACAAGATGTGGGACGCGCCCGTGAGTGCCTGGGTGCCGCTGGGTACGACGGGCGACGCCGTGTTTGCAGCGCCCCGGACGGAAGGCGGCAGCAACCTGCTTATGTTGCACGCAGCATTGCCGGGTGCACCGGAGCACCTCGCCGAGACCGTAGGCGAGATCGTCTGGGCCGGCGTCGCCGGCTTCGGTGAATTCGTGTACTACGCGGAAGCGGGGGAGACTGGAATTAGCCTGTGGCGCCGCGCGATCACGGGGCACGCTGCGCCTTCCCGAAAGATCGCCAGCGGCATCGCTGGTCTCGGTTCCGGGCCGATGGCTCCGGATGAAACCCGCTTCGTTGCGGAGCATTCAGACGGCAGCATCATGGTGCTGGACGCGGAGAGCGGACTGGTCTTACAGCGTCTCGGCACGGGAAGCCAGCCGGCGTGGCGTCCAGACGCACAAGCAGTCATTGCCCGTGCAGCCGACTATGCGGGCCGCCCCCAGCTCTGGTCATTCCCGGTGGATGGTGCGTCATCGGTCCAGCTCACACACGTGGAGCAGGGCGTCGGCGCAACCTTCGTGGTTACGCCGGATCGGATTCTTGCACCCACCGCATCGGGCGACAGCCTGCTCGCAGTCGCGCTTTAGCGCGCCGGCGGCAGTCCGGGGCAATAGCCGTCCTCACCCTCCTGACAGGGATAATACGCGCGTCCTTCGGAGTTAAAGAACTGGATGCAACGCAAGACCTCCGAGAGACTGATGGCCCAGTCTTGCGGATTGTAGTCCGAATCGTGCGGTGCGCAATTTTGATCTCCGGTCCCCGGCGCATAGTCATCCTCGGTGCCGGATTCGCAATGCAATGCGCCCAGGTTGAAGAACTGGATTACCCGCAGCAGCTCGGACAGGCTGATGGCCAGATCCTCGTCGAGGTCTGCCGTGTGGAATTCACCGGCACCGCCTTCGCCTTCGCCCTCACCCTCTCCTTCGCCACCGAGTGTGGCGCACATCGAC